>USFX01000032.1 GCA_900553965.1 uncultured Prevotella sp. | reverse complement strand
CTTCCTCGCCAGCGTCGGCATCAAGGCCGGAGCCGGATTCTGGGACACCGTGGTCCAGGGAGACGGACTGAAATATGTCTACACCGGTTTCCTCATCACCGTCATCCCGATTCTCATCATCGGAACAATAGCACGGCTGAAATACCGGTTCAACTACTTCACCATCATGGGTATGATTGCCGGAACCTACACCGACCCGCCAGCATTGGCCTACGCCAACCAGGTGTGCTCAAAGGAAGCGCCGGCCGTGGGCTACTCAACGGTCTATCCACTGAGCATGTTCCTCAGAATCCTTACGGCACAGCTGGTCATCCTCTTCTGCTGCGGAGGATGACGACGGAGACACGACGGAAATACATCTAAAATAAACTTATATAATAAAACAGACTACACCAAATGAAAAAATTCGGATTACTGTTAGGTCTTCTGATGGTGGTCGGCCACTCGGCGATGCTCGGACAAATCGAGAAGAGCATCAAGCTGAACGAGGTCATGACCGCCAACACGGCCAGCATGCAGGACGAATACGGACGGTGCAAGGCCTGGGTGGAGATTGCCAACGTGTCATACACGACGTATAACATACGCGGCATGTTCCTCACCACCGACCGCTCCGTGCTCGACCCGGACATGAGTGTGCCGGAACGCATCAAGCTCATGAGCATCATCCCCAACGGGGAGCCGCGCACCAATCTGGGCGCACGACAGCATCTGCTCTTCTTCTGCAACAGCGAACCCGCCAAGGGAGCGCTCCATCTCTCTGTGAAAATCGACCCGGAGCGTCCGACATGGCTCGCTCTCTACAACGGAAACGCGACACAGCTCATCGACTCCGTGACCATCCCCGTGCTCGGACCCGACCAGTCGTACGCCCGCATTCACGACGGCGCGGCACAGTGGCAGGTCAAAACCGTCGACACCGTCACACCGGGCATAGCCAACCACACCACGGTCAGCGAGTCAAAAGTGGCCAAGCTCAAGCGCGAAGACCCCCACGGATTCGGAATCTCCGTGCTCGCCATGGGAATCGTGTTCTCCTGTCTGGCCATGCTCTTCATCTTCTTCACGGTCTTCGGACTCATCATGAGCCACCGCTCCGCCGCAAAGAAGGTCGCAAACATGCAGCCGCTGAAAGCCGGCGTGAAGATGGTTGAGACGGCTGCCGAAATCGGAAGCAAGACGAGCGTCATACTCCAGGACGGCCTCAAGTCGAAAGGTATAGACAAGGAAATCTATATCGCCGTCATTGCAATGGCCATAAAGCAGTATCAGAACAACGTCCACGACATCGAAAGCGGTATCATCACCATCAAGCCGAAGACAACGGACTGGAACGTCGAATACATCCAGATGACCCAGTTTCATGAGTAAGAGAGACTGACCGCTATATAGAAATACTAACCATATTATATAATAAGACACCAGATATGAACCAGAATAAGTTTCAGTATAAAGTACAGGGCGTCGACTACGACGTTGAGATAGAAGAGATGGAGGGCAACCTCGCCAAAGTGAACGTCAACGGCATATCGTTTGAGGTCGAGCTAAAGCAGCCCATCAATCCCTCACACGCCATCACACGCCACAAAGTGGAGGCTCCAAAACCCGCACAGAACATGTCCAAGACCACCACGACCCACTCCGTTCAGGCTCAGCCCGCCGCCCCTGCAGCAGCACCAGCCGGCGCCGGAACAGCCATCAAGGCCCCGCTGCCCGGAACGATCACAACAGTCTGTGTCAAAGTGGGCGACAAGGTCAACGCCGGCGACACTGTTGTGGTGCTCGAAGCCATGAAGATGCAGAACAATATCGAAGCTGAAGCCGCAGGCACAGTGACTTCAATCGTAGTTAACCAGGGTGACTCGGTGATGGAAGGAGCCGTTTTGCTCACAATAGGATGACAGCGATATGGGATTTACTGACTTTCTGATAGAGAACTTCAACGAGTTTCTGACCTACACGGGCTTTGTCAACGCCTCTGCCGGAAACCTCATTATGATCGTGGTGGGAGCCATTCTCATCTACCTCGCGATAAAGAAGGACTTCGAGCCCCTGCTGCTCATACCAATCGGTCTGGGCATCATTCTCGGCAACATCCCGTTCCGTGCCGACGCCGGACTGGAGATAGGACTCTACGAGGACAACTCCGTTCTCAACATATTCTATCAGGGTGTGCGCATGGGATGGTATCCGCCGCTGGTCTTCCTCGGCATAGGAGCCATGACAGACTTCTCCGCTCTGATTGCCAACCCGAAGCTCGTGCTCATCGGAGCCGCCGCCCAGTTCGGTATCTTCGGAGCCTACATGGTCGCCCTCGCACTGGGATTTGAGCCGAACCAGGCTGCCGGCATAGCCATCATCAGCGGTGCCGACGGTCCGACAGCCATATTCCTATCCTCCAAGCTCAGTCCCAACCTGATGGGCGCCATCGCCGTGTGCGCCTATTCGTACATGGCCCTCGTTCCGCTCATCCAGCCACCGTTGATGCGTCTGCTCACAACTAAGAAGGAGCGCGTCATCCGCATGAAGCCGGCGCGTCAGGTCAGCCAGACCGAACGCATCCTCTTCCCCATCATCGGACTGCTGCTGACGACATTCCTCGTGCCCTCCGGCCTTCCCCTATTGGGCATGCTGTTCTTCGGCAACCTGCTGAAGGAATCCGGAAAGACCACCCGTTTGGCCAAGACAGCCGGCTCTGCTCTCAACGACATCGTCGTCATGCTGCTCGGTCTGACCGTCGGCTGCTCCACTCAGGCAAGTGAGTTCCTCACGCTCAACACGCTGTTCATCTTCCTCGTCGGTGCCTGCGCCTTCATGGTGGCAACGGCCAGCGGCGTGCTGTTCGTCAAGCTGATGAACCTCTTCCTGCCGGCCGACAAGAAACTGAACCCGCTGATCGGCAACGCCGGCGTCTCCGCCGTTCCGATGAGTGCACGTATCAGCAACAACCTCGGACTGGAATATGACCGCCACAACTTCCTCCTCATGCACGCCATGGGCCCGAACGTGGCCGGTGTGATAGGCTCGGCGGTGGCCGCCGGAACGTTGCTCGGCTTCCTGTCGTAATGTTTCTGGATTGCAGATACAATGCTTAAGGACTCCTGTCGTAACGTTTAAGTACTCCAGCAACAACAATTTAGGACTCCTGCTACAACGTTTCAGGATTACTTCAATAAAGAAAGGATGGAAATCAAAGACTCTAACGGCATGTACGTCATGCCCAAAATAGCCATTATCGACCCTAACACCCTCGCGGTGTTAGGGTTGAAATGTATATTGCAGGAAGTCATGCCAATCGCACAGGTGGACACTTTCGGCTCGTTTGCGGAGCTTGACGCCAACACGCCGGACAGCTATTTCCACTACTTCGTGTCCATGGACGTCTTTCTTCCCAACCGTGCTTTCTTCTGCCAGCGACGCAACAAGACCATCGTACTCACTCTCTCGCTCGACACCTCACAGCCCGGCGGTTTCCACAGCCTTTGCATCAATGTCCCGGAAAAGCAGCTCATAAAATCCCTGCTGGCCCTCGTCCAGAGTGCCCACGCCCACGGACGCAACCTTCCCCCTGCCCCACCGGCCCGCGACACGGCTTCCGGGAATGACACATCGGCAACCGGAGACAATACAACAGATGCCCCATGTTCCCGCAGCGCTACGGCCCCTGACTCCCGCAAGAGCCTCACCGAACGCGAGACGGAGGTCATGGCACTAATCGTCCGCGGCTTCATCAACAAGGAAATTGCCAACCGCCTCAACATAAGCCTCACCACCGTGATCACCCACCGCAAGAACATCATGGACAAGCTCGGCCTCAGAAGCGTGTCGGCCCTAACCATCTATGCCGTCATGAACGGATACGTGGACATCAATAAAATATAGTTTGAACAAAAGCAACAGCATCATGAATGAACAAAGACTATACCCCATGCTGTTCCGTCCGAACCTCCATCAGGTCATCTGGGGCGGAACGAGACTCATACCCTGGAAGAAACTCGAAGCGACGGAGGCCGGAGCACCCGTCGGGGAAAGCTGGGAAGTAAGTGCGGTAGACTCTTCTCCGTCGGTCATTGCCAACGGAACACACGCGGGAAGACTGCTACCGGACGTCATCAGCGAGATGCCGGACGACATTTTGGGTTCCACCGTAGCCAAACGCTACGGAAACAAGCTGCCGTTGCTTGTGAAGTTCATTGACGCGGAGCGCGATCTGTCCATTCAGGTCCACCCCGACGACGCAATGGCACAGCGCGAGCACGGCAAGTTCGGGAAGACCGAGATGTGGTATGTCATTGATGCCAAGCCTGGAGCATACCTCTACGCCGGTTTCAAGGAGCAGCTTTCGGAGGACGACTACAAGCGGAAAATCTCCGACGGGACGATAACCGAGGCGCTGGCACGCCACGAGGTCCGTCCCGGCGACGTCTTCTACATTCCCGCCGGACGCGTCCACGCCATCTGCGGCGGCATACTGCTGGCGGAAGTGCAGCAGAGCAGCGACGTCACCTACCGCATATTCGACTATAACCGCCCCGGCATGGACGGACGGCCGCGTGAGCTTCACACCGAACTGGCTGCCAAGGCGCTGGACTTCAACGTCTATGATGAGTACCGGACGATATACAAGAGTGCCGAGGCGCAGGCCAACCATTGCATAGACTCTCCGTTCTTCAACGTGCGTGTAGTGGACATCGACGCTCCTTTCCACCGCAATCTGATCAAGTACGACTCCTTTATAATCACAATGTGCATGGAGAACGACTGTCTGATAAAGATGCGGACGACGGGTGACGAGGTGCTTCTCAAGGAAGGCTGGTCATGCCTCATCCCTGCCGCGATAGCCGACTATGACGTCATTCCCATGCCCGACAGCCCCCATAAGATAGGACATGTCAAGCTCCTTGACGCTTTCATAAACAATAAGGACAACAGTATTATGAGAAAAGCGACCCGCTTTCTGCACATAACAAGAAAATGAGGACGGACAGACAAGTCAGCCTTTACAAGCCTGAAAGGCCGCCCCGACGTCGTATATGAAACGTCGGGGCGGCCTTTCAGGCTTGTATAGGCATGAAGGTTCTACCTCCGGACAATCCCAGTTACATCTTCCAGAACCGGGATTTTCTTCTTCCAAACCGTGAAATTACTTCTTCCAGAACCGTGAGGTTATGTCGGTGAAGTCATCACCCGAGGCCCGCTTGTAGAGCCGCTGGTTGGTCGTGCGCTCCTTCAGACACCCGAGATGCTCTATGTAAGGGCCGAGCTTGATATAGTCGAAGTCGGACTTGCGCACCGCTGCGGGCACTTTCGCCCTGCCGCTGTACCACGCCACCTTCAGCTCCGGGTGCTCCCGGCGGAGATAGCGGGCCAGCGTATTGATATAAGCCGGTTCAGCATCGCCGCCCATAAAGCAGATACAGGTTATGTCGCTGCCGTAGTCGCGGATAAAACCATCCAGCGCCATGGGCGTCAGCGGCTCGCCTATGTCCTGCCAGAGATACTGGCTGTGACAGCCCGGGCAACGGCACGGACAGTTGGAGAGGTTGATGGACAGCGTCACTTCATCGGGGATTTCCTGAAAGACAATGCCCGTATTGACATATTTCAGCATATATTCTATTCTTTTTCTCTGTCTCCGGCCGTACGGCGCCAGCCTTTTCCCATGATAGAAACTGCTTTTTCCGTCATGGAAACGTCACGGACGGACAGCCGGAGACACATTACGGTCATATCATTCCATCACATCTTGGCCATTCCGGCATAGTAGCGGCGGCTGGCTTCCTGCTGGCGGGCCTCCGAGAAGTTGCTCACGCGCTTGAGATAGCCGATGATTCGCGTCATATAGTCGACGTTCTTGGAGTGGCAGTGAGGACATTCGTGCAGATAACGCTTGTCTATCGTTCCGCAGTCGTTGCAGATTGTGTTCGGTATGTTGAACGTGAAATAGTTGCATCCCTCCTTTGCTGCCACCTTCAGCAGCTGGCGGTACTGCGCCTGCGAGAGATGCTCCTCAAGGTTCATGTGGAGCGCCGAGCCTCCCGTGAGGTGCTGGATGTATGGTGCGCCGTGGAGCTTGAACTTGTCGATGATGTTCAGCGAGTCGTCCTCGACGACGTAGAAGTAGCTGTTGTAGCAGTCGCGCGGAACGAAATAGCCATCCTCGCGGTCCCACTTGGCGTGCTTGACACCGACGTTCTCGGCCGGAATCATCTCGCAGTTGAACATCACGTCCTTCGTCCTGTATTCCCTGTTCTTCTTCTCCACCAGTCCCAGAACGGTCTGGACGAACTTCAGATAGTCGGGATTGTCGTCGATGCGGAGTCCCATGAACTCGGCCGCCTCGACAAGACCGTTGACTCCGATGGTCAGATACTGGCGTCCGATGTTGATATAACCGGCGTCGAAGAGGGGCAGCATACCGTGCTTCCAGAGTTCCTTCAGGTTCTCGTTGTAGGCCAGCTGTACCTTGTGGCAGACGTCGATGATGTCGGTGAGGAACTCGCAGTAGTCGAGCTTGTTGTTCACGGCGTACTGTATGCAACGGTTGAGATTGACCGTCAGCACGCTCTTCGAGCCCGTCGAGACACCTCCCGCGCCCAGCGTATAGCTGAAACCGTTGTCCTGTATCTCGTTGCGCAGGCGGCAGCAGCTGGACAGCGAGTCCGCGTTGTCGCTCATATAGGTGAAGAACGAGTGGCCTTCGGAGTACATCTCGGCCGTGAAGTCGGCCCATTCAGTGTCGACCATCTCACCGTCCTTGCTCAACAGAGCCATCGTCTCGACGGGGAAGGTCAGCACCGTCTTCGTGCGCTCCTTGTTGAACCACTTCATGAACCGCTTCTGCAGCCAGCTCAGTCCGTTCCAGTCGGGACGACTACCGTCCGGGAAGTAGAACTCGCCGAAGAGGCTTTCGAAGTACGGGCGGTCATAGTATGCGATGTTCCAGAACACGGCCTGATAGTTGCGCGCGCCGGTCGGCTGGTTGATTGAGTAGACGATCTGCTCGAAGCAGTCGGTTATCATCTTGTCAATCGTGCGCTGCTTGCTGGACAGGTCGACCACTTTGTCGGCCTCCTTATAGTATTCCAGACCATATTCCTTGCCGATGAAGTAGTTGAGATACATCAGGAACTCCGGCGTGGCGCATGCTCCGCTGAGCATACTGGAGACCATGAAGACCATGTTGACGAATCCGCCGCAGAACGACTTCAGGTTGGTCGGTGCCGTGGAGTTTCCGCCGATGGACATCGTTCCGCCGATGAGCCACGGATACATCGTTATCGAAGCGCAGTAGTTGGCAAGGCTCGTCTCGTCGTTCTTATATATAAAGTGGTGTGTGAGCAGGTCGATGTAGCGGTCGGAGAGTTCCTTTCCATACATTTTCTTGATGCGGTCGGTGAGCAGCCGGCGGTTCAGGCGGATGAAGCTCGACTTCGGCAGCTCGCCGATAAGCGTGGCGATGTTCTTGTGCTCGACGTTGGCATTGGCGTCATATTTCGAGCCCGTGGCGGCGTTGGCGGCGTCGCAGTAGTCGGCCAGGAACTTCAGCTTGTCCATTGTCTCGCGGTCTTCCGTGTGACGCTGGCGGTAGAGCATGAACGACTTGGCCACGCTGTAGAAGCCTTCCTTCATCAGAGCCTCCTCGACCTGATTCTGAATTTCCTCGACGGTGATGCCCTCGTGGATGTCGAGATGGCTCAGTATCTTGGAAATGCGTCCGAGGTCGGCCGGAATGTCTACAGACTGGAACGCCTTTGTGATGGCGTTCATTATCTTGTCAAGCGAAAAACGGTCTACGGAACCGTCGCGTTTGGTGATGGTAAAGGTTTTCATCTCCATGTTTTGTTTTCCGTTTTGGAAAACTTTTCGTCACCCTTTTCAGAAAAAGTTTCCCGTTTTTGATAATTTATGGTTTAAGTTTTAGGCTTTCGGTTTTCCTTTTCCGAATACGAAAGCGGTCACAAAGGTACAATAAAAATCCGATACCATGTACCGGATTTCACAGAAATTTTATCCCAAAAAGAAAGATTTTCTCAGAGCTTGACAGCCGAAATATCGACCAGTCCGTTAACTATTGCGTAAATGGTCAGGCCTGCCGGACTGTGTATCTGCAACTTACGGGCGATGTTGCGCCTGTGGGTGATGACGGTGTTGATGCTGATGCAGAGATGGTCGGCAATCTCCTTGTTGGCCATTCCCTGAACCAGGGCCACCACGACGTCACGTTCGCGGTCGGAAAGCAGGTCGGCGTTGTCCGTCCCGCCCTTGAAGACCATGGTCGAGATGTTCTTCGCCACGTCCGTCTGGCGCGACATCTGCTCCAGCCGGCGGATGGCCGGGACGAAGATTTTGTCCTCCACCTGAGCGTGGAGATTGAGCCATTCCTCATTGTTATATATGTCGTGGAGCGTCGCCATGAGCAGGTTGTTGCGGTGGGCGTCCTGCGGCATATACTTGATGATGAGCATCTTCAGCTCCTTCAGCTTGGTGGCCGGCTCCTCGTGGTTGCGCGAGAAGGTCTCAATGCTGTAGTCGCCGCCGGGCCGTCCCTCCATCAGGGCGTTGACGTAGGGGAAGAGCATCTTCTTCTCGAAAGTCATGTGCTTGTAGATTTCGCGTGCGTAGTCGTCGTAGAGCTTCATTATGAGCATGCCGAGACTGTTGCTGCGGTCAATTGACTCCTCCAGCTCGCGGCGGATATAGGGCAACTGGAAATCGAGATAATAGACGTGGCTGGCCTCCAGATAGTGCATCAGCGTCGGCACGGACAGCTGTTCGTCGTTGTCGAAATCGGAATATCCGTTGATGGTCAGATTGACCACGGCAAGGAAGGTGTATGTGTCGACACCGTTGTCCTCGCATATCTCACGGACGGTCTTGTCGCCGAAACCAAGGTTTATGCCGAAACTGCCCAGCGACTGCAATAGGTCGTAGTTGTCCTTGATGAGGGAAATCATCTTGTCGCCGGCTTCGTATATCTTCTGATTTTTCATCGTCACCTTATTATAATACCATATCGGGATGCAAAATTACAAAAAAATAGCTTTTAGTCGTGACTCTTTCGGAGAAATCGATTATATTTGTACCAAATAAGTAAGTATGTCTTAAGTAAGTGATCAAAACATTCATATATACACTATGAACTTCAAGGAAATTACCAAAGGAGTATACTATGCCGGCGTGAATGACCGGGTGACCGCTCTTTTCGAAGGCCTCTGGTCTCTGCCATATGGCGTGAGCTATAATTCATATATAGTAGATGGCGGAAGCCGCCTCGCTCTGATAGACACTGTGCGCATCGATGAGGTACGCGAATTTCTGAACAATATCGAGTCTGTCGCCCCCGGGCGTAAGATAGATTACCTTGTGATCAATCATATGGAGCCGGATCACAGCGGTTCCATACCCGAAGTCGTGCTGTCCTATCCTGACGTGAAGATAGTCGGCAACTCACAGACTATTTCGATGATCAAGGGCTTTTATCATATCGATGATGACAATCGTTTTGTTGAAGTCAAGGATGGTGACACTCTCGATCTCGGAGACAGGAAATTGCGTTTTTTTCTCACACCTATGGTCCATTGGCCGGAGACTATGATGACATGGCTGGAGGATTGCAGGCTTCTTTTCTCAGGAGATGCGTTCGGAACATTCGGTGCTCTTGACGGAGGTGTAATTGATTCCGAAATGTCAACGGATCATTTCTTCCCTGAGATGTATCGTTATTATTCAAACATTGTCGGCAAATATGGCAAATTTGTCCAGCGCGCCCTTGCCAAGCTTTCGGCTCTTCTTCCTCTTGATTATATCTGTTCGACCCATGGCCCGGTATGGCATGAAAGGATAGAAGAAGTACTGGCGATCACCGATAAACTTTCCGCTTATAAATCTGAACCGGGCGTGACAATAATCTACGGTTCCATGTACGGGAATACAGCGGAAGTCGCCGAGGTCATCGCACGTGAATTATGCCGCTCGGGGGTCAGGAATATACGCATACACAACGCCTCCCACTCCTCGATGAGCGATATGATCTCGGATGCATTCAGATATCAGGGCCTGATAGTCGGAAGCGCCACTTATTCGATGGGACTGTTTCCTCCTGTCGAGGCATTTATGAACGCTATGGAAACACGTGAGATCCAGAATAAGGTGTTCGCGGCTTTCGGAGGATATACATGGGCCAAAGGTGCGGCAATAGCGCGCATTCAGGAATATTGTGAGCGGATGAAGATGCCGATGGTTGCGTCGATGACCATGCGTCAGACTCTTGATGAAGAATCCATTTCATCCGCACGTGAACTTGCGGCAGCCGTCGCTTGTTCTCTACAGAAAGATTAAGAAGGCGTGAATATAATTCTATTTATAATAGGGCTCCTCCTTATTCTTGGAGGAGCCAATTTTATGACCGACGGTGCTTCCGCTCTTGCCAGACGTATGGGAATGTCTGATTTTATGGTAGGACTGACGGTTGTGTCGATGATGACCAGTGCTCCCGAGCTTGTGGTGTCGCTCACAAGTGCTTTTAATGCATCTTCGGCTATGGCGGTGGGAAACATCGTCGGGTCGAACATATTCAATATTCTGGTCATAGTCGGTATTTCCGCACTCATCAAGCCCATCAGGATAGAAGGCGGAATTCTTGTAAATGAGATTCCACTGGTCATACTCTCTTCGGCGGCATTGCTTGCCATTGGCTGTGCTCCGTGGCTTGACGGGACATCAATGGAAGTCACACGTGTCGACGGTATTCTTCTGTTTCTTTTCTTTCTGGTGTTTATGCGGTTCACGTTCGCACAGGCTAAAAAGGCCCCTGAACCGGTTGTGGCTGAAGATAGCGTACAAAAAAAGAGCCTTCCGCTTTGGAAAGCTCTGATATACGTATGCGGAGGTCTCGCAGGTCTTGTGCTGGGCGGTCAGTGGTTTGTCGACGGAGCTTCAGGTATAGCGCGATCTCTCGGCATGTCGGAGGCGATGATCGGTCTGACTATTATTGCGGCCGGGACGTCTCTGCCTGAACTTGCCACCTCGGTCGTTGCTGCTCTTAAGGGATCGCCGGGCATCTGCATAGGCAATGTGATAGGTTCGAACATATTCAATATATTCTTCGTGCTCGGAGTGACTTCCATTGTCAAGCCTTTGCCCTTCGGAGGAATAGATATCTTCGATCTGTCGGTGCTTATGGTCGCGAGTCTTCTTTTCTGGGCTGTAGGATGGTTTGTGGGCAACAGGACAATCCGCCGTTCCGAAGGAGCCGTCATGGTGCTGATCTATATAGCCTACGTCACCACCCTCTGCCTCACTGTCTGATGTCTGTATTTTTCTTGCGGAAGGCGTTCCAGAGGATGTAGATCACGCAGAGGCCGAATAAAGCATATCCTCCCCAGCTGAGATAACGGTTGTATTCCTCGATCTTATCGAAAAGCATCGCGGGATCGACGTGGACAGACAGCCAGTAGCCCAGCGCGCCGAGTATCGAATTCCATACAAGCGCGCCGAGAGTGGTGAAAATGGCGAATTGTGCGACATTCATTTTCGAAATTCCCGCAGGAATGGATATCAGCTGCCGGATCGCCGGGATAAGACGTCCTATAAATGTCGACACCGCACCGTGCTTGTCAAAATATTTTTCGGCTTTCTCTACTTTTGCGCGATCGATAAGACAGGCATGTCCCAGACGGCTGTCGGCAAATTTATAGACCACGGGTCGTCCTACCCACAGCGCGAGATAATAGTTGATAAATGCTCCGACGAGTGCCCCGAGAGTCGCGAATATAACCACCATATAGACATTCATGTCGGCTCCCACTCCATAATTGCGGCAGGCCAGATAGGCGGCCGGCGGCACTATGACTTCAGACGGGAAAGGAATGAAACTGCTTTCTATTACCATGAAGATGAATACGAACCAATAGTTTGCATGGTTGACAAACCATTGGAAAAACTCGCTGGCATCGAAAATTGCCAAAGGAATCATATCAAGCATTTCTAATGATTTTAAACCGCTTCTAAATTTTTGAGGTCACTGATTGTTCTGGCCGGATCTTCGGAGCCGAATACAAAACTTCCGGCCACAAGAATGTCCGCGCCAGCTGAGGCAAGAGCCGCGCCTGTCGTAAGGTTTACCCCTCCGTCTATTTCTATCTCTGCCTTTGAGCCGGTGGCGGCGATGAGTCGCCGCAGTTCCTCCGTCTTGCGTAGAGTATGTTCGATAAACGGCTGTCCTCCGAATCCCGGATTCACAGACATGAGCAATACAAGATCAAGATCTTCTATTATGTCGGTAAGTGTCGATACGGGAGTGGCTGGGCAAAGAGTGACTCCGGCTTTCATGCCTGCCTGATGGATCTGCTGGACACAGCTGTGCAGATGCAGACATGCCTCCTGATGTACGTTCATTATTTCCGCTCCACAGTCCCTGACCTGTGATATCCATTTCTGCGGCTCTACTATCATGAGATGCACGTCGAGTGGTTTTGTACAGATCTTGCTGACGGCTTTCATGACAGGAAATCCGAATGATATGTTCGGTACAAATACTCCGTCCATTATGTCCATATGCAGATAATCGCATTCCGACGAGTTGATCATTTCGATATCTGGACGTAAATCCGCGAAATTGGCGGATAATAAGGATGGTGAAATTTTCATTATTAAGTTTATTATATAGATCGGTTAAAATTTGATTTTGATCAATACCGCGGTTCTGTCCTCAGCGTGTCCGATTATTCGGAGGGAGTGATCATGCCGAGAAATTCCTCTTCCGATATCATTGGAATGCCGAGCTGGGTACATTTGTCACGTTTTGCAGGTCCCATATTTTCACCGGCAAGAACAAATGTCGTCTTTTTTGATATGCTTCCGGAGTTTTTCCCTCCGTGCGCGACTATTATGTCCTTGTATTCGTCACGGCTGTGATGCAGGAAAGTTCCTGATATCACAATTGTATTTCCGGTGAGAGAATTTCCTGCGGGAATCATTTTATCGGCGGAAAGTTCCAATTGCACTCCTGCGTTTCTCAGATCATTGATGTTGGCTATGTTGACCGGTTCCCTGAGAAAATCATAGATGTTCTGTGCTATCACCGGCCCGACGTCAGGTATGGCGGTCAGCTCCTCAAGTGTCATCTCAAGCAGTCTTTCCATGCTTTTGACTGTTCTGGCGAGTCGTTTGGCAGTTGTCTCTCCGACATTGGGAATTGACAGGGCATATAATACTCTTTCAAACGGAACAGTTCTGGAATTCTCGATTCCTTTCATGATCCGTTGTGCTGCTTTAGTGCCGAAACGGTCCAGTCCTGCCAGTTTATCCTCGGTAAGATCATAAATCTGACCGATTCTTTCCACAAGACCGGATTCATAGAGTTGCTCGGCTGTCTCTTCGCCGATTCCGTCTATGTTCATCATTCGTCTGGCACAGAAGTGCTCTATTCTGCCCGTTATCTGAGGGCGGCATCCATATTTGTTGGGACAGCACCATGCAGCTTCTCCGAATATGCGCTGCAGCGGTGTGCCGCATACCGGACAATTCCTTACGAAGGTTATTTTTGCCGCGCCCTCGGGGCGTCGGGATATCTCCACGCCTGTGATCTGCGGGATGATCTCGCCGGCTTTCTCCACATACAGCGAATCTCCTTCATGGATGTCAAGCTCAAGCATGATGTCCTCGTTGTGCAGAGACGCGCGTTTGACGATTGTGCCCGATAACTGCACGGGTTCAAGGTTGGCCACCGGGGTGACGATTCCCATCCTCCCCGTCTCGAACGATACGAAGTGTAGCGGAGTGCATGCGCGTTCGGGATTGAATTTGAAAGCTACCGCCCATCTCGGAGACTTGGCGGTGGAACCGAGATTGAGTTGCTGGCGGAGAGAGTTGACTTTGAATACGAGTCCGTCTGTCGCCACGGGAAGTTCCTTACGGTGCTCATCCCAATAAGCGATATACTCATCTATTTCTTTGAGAGAATGCAACACGGTCATCGCTTTCGAGACTTTGAATCCCCAGTGTTCCGCCGCGAGCATATTCTCATAATGGTTGTCGAAAGGCAGACTGTCACTCAGCAGATAGTAAAAGCGGGCGTCAAGATGGCGTTTGGCTACCTCCCGTGAATCCTGCAGTTTCAGAGTGCCCGATGCCGCGTTTCTTGGATTGGCGAACAGAGGTTCTTCGTTGTAGGCTCTTTCCGCATTGAGTTTTTCGAAAACTTCCCATGGCATAAGAATCTCTCCGCGTATCTCGAATTCTTCCGGCCAGTCGCCGGGAAGCAGCTCCAATGGGATGCTGCGTATTGTCTTTACGTTTGCGGTAACGTCATCACCCTGGGTGCCGTCGCCACGTGTCACCGCTCTGACAAGACGTCCATGCCTGTAGGTGAGGGAAATCGATGTTCCGTCGAATTTCATTTCCCCTACTATGCTGTAGTCATGTCCTTCAAGCGCCTTGTCGATACGCGCCGCCCATTCGTCGACTTCGCTTATGGAATAAGTGTTGGCAAGCGACATCATCGGTCGTTCGTGGACCACATGTTCGAATCCCTTTGTGAGGTCGGAGCCTACGCGTCGGGTAGGAGAGAGCTCATCGGCATATTCCGGATTTTCCTTTTCAAGAATTTCAAGTTCTTTCATCATCATGTCGAACTCTTTGTCTGATATTTCAGGAGAATTCAACACGTAATAATTATGGTTGTGTCGGTTAAGCTCGTCGCGTAGCCGCTTGATTCTTTCTTTTATTTCCATGTCATAAGCAATGGTTTGGTTTTGTCGCTTGTCTAATCCCGGTATATGTAAGGATAAGTGATGTCCCATAGAAAAAGGGCCTGTGGGGGCATGGAGGTGCCGGCCGAGCACCTGTCTTTTTCTTCGATTATACGTCTGACCCCGTCGAGTGTCAGTTTTCCGCGGCCTACATCCACAAGTGTCCCGACAATGGCACGCACCATATTTCTCAAGAACCGGTCGGCAGTGATCGTAAAGACCGCACCCGGCACTTCGAAGTTGTTGTGCCATTTGTCCCATCGTGCTTCTGAAACTTGACATATATTGGTCTTCGCATCGCTGTGCAATTTGGCGAATGACGTGAAATCTTTCGTTTGTAACAGTATCGTAGCAGCTTCATTCATCGCCTCTATATCAAGTATGCCGGGACTTCTCCATGAGCAGTCTTCAAGAAATGGAGATTTCTCGAAAACAATGAAGTATTTGTAGGTACGGGATGTCGCGTCGAAGCGTGCGTGAGCATTGTCGGCGACATCGATTATATCGGATACAGATATCGCAGGCCCGCACAGACGGTTCAGACCTGTCAGAAAACGGCGCCGGTCTGAAATTTCAGTTTCCGTATCAAAATGAGCGAACATGACACGGGCATGAACGCCCGTGTCTGTTCTTCCCGCTCCTGTGACAGGCGCAGGCACGCGAAGTATTGTCGAGAGAGCTTCTTCGAGGGTCTGCTGAACGCTTGACGCGTTCGGCTGTGACTGCCACCCGTGATAAGGCGTGCCCGAATATGACAACTTGAGAAATTTACGCATCAGTCACGCTCCAGATATGTGCTTCCGTATAGTCCTGAACGATAATTGTTAAGGAACTGCCGCCCTTCCTCAGGGGTAATGACTCCACGCTTCATGGAGGCTGTCACCCAGCTCTCCAGATTGCGGACAAGTTTCTTGGGGTTGTACTCGACATAGTCGAGTACGTCGGCAACAGCCTCTCCGTCAATGATCTGCGCTATCTCATATCCATCTTTTGTAAGGGTTATATGCACGGCGTTGGTGTCTCCGAACAGATTGTGGAGGTCTCCGAGAATTTCTTGATATGCTCCCACCAGGAACACACCGAGGTAATAAGGCTCATTCGGTTTCAGGTCATGCACGCTGAGACAATAGGAACTTCCCGCGGGAGCAACGAAACGGTTGATCTTCCCGTCGGAATCGCATGTCACATCCTGAATCGTACATTCCCGTGTCGGTTTTTCATCAAGTCTGGTGATCGGCATTATCGGGAACATCTGGTCTATTGCCCACGAGTCAGGCAGGGACTGGAACAGAGAGAAATTGCAGAAATATTTTTCAGGAAGCATGCGGGCTGCCTTACGGAGTTCTTCCGGCGGGTGTTTCATGGATCTGGTCATGTCGCGGACATCACGGGCCACGCTCCAGAACAATTTTTCAATCTGGGCGCGTGTCCTGAGATCGAGAAGTCCGAGGCTGAACCGTTCCAGAGCCTCTTCGCGGATCTGCAGCGCATCATGCCAGTCTTCGAATACTCTCGAAGAGTCTATCTTGTCCCATATATTGTATAGTTCCGAAGCAAGTTCATGGGGGTTCTCTCCAAGTTCATCGTCATCTTTCCAGATAGGCAGTTGAGCTGTCTCGAGAACCTGGATTATAAGCACGGAATGGTGTGCTGTCAGCGATCGTCCGCTCTCGGTGATGATGTTGGGATGCGGCAGATTGTTTTTCTGGCAGGCATCGACAAGTGCCGAGACGGAGTCATTTACATATTCCTGGATGGAATAGTTCATGGAGTTCTCTCCGCTTGACGAGCGTGTTCCGTCGTAGTCCACGCCCAGACCGCCTCCTATGTCGACAAATTCGATGTTGAATCCCATCTTTGAGAGTTGGACATAGAATTGCATTGCCTCTCTCAAAGCGTTCTTTATGCGGCGTATTTTGGTTATCTGGCTACCTATATGGAAATGTATGAGCTTAAGACTTTCGGTCATCTTGTTCTTTTCAAGATAGGAGAGGGCGTCAAGCAGTTCGCTTGAGTTGAGACCGAATTTGCTGACGTCTCCGCCCGATTCTTCCCATTTGCCAGAGCCTGAAGAAGTGAGTTTGATGCGTATGCCGATATTCGGAACGATTCCCAGTCTGCGTGCTACAGTAGATATAAGTTTGAGTTCATTTATCTTTTCGACGACGAGAAAAATGCGACGTCCCATTTTTTGTGCCAGCAGAGCCAGTTCGACATAATCCTCATCCTTATATCCGTTGCATACTATGATGGAGTTCTCATGGGTGTTGACTGCGAGAACTGCGTGCAGTTCGGGCTTGGAGCCGGCTTCGAGACCTATGTTGTATTTATTGCCGTGACTTACGATCTCCTCGACCACTGGCCTCATCTGATTGACCTTTATGGGATATACAATAAAATTCTTGGCCTCGTATTCGTATTCTTCTGCAGCTTTTTTGAAACAATTGGAAATTTTACGGATACGGTCGTCCAGAATATCGGGGAAACGCAGCAGCACAGGG
>USFX01000031.1 GCA_900553965.1 uncultured Prevotella sp. | reverse complement strand
TTTGCGCCCGAATGATTTTAATTTCTGAATATTGCAAGGATTTGAAGGCATTTGTAAGAATAGTTCTGAGTTTTTAACAGTTCGCTTTTAAAGGATAGTTAAAGGAGGATGGTGAAGGTAGAACAAGCGGATATTTATGACGTTTCCGATAATATCACTCCAAATGTCGGATGAATTTGAAAAACGTCGGATGTTGAGTGTCCAGCCAACGCTGTCAGCATCCGGTTCCGTCAATATTGCATGCAGGAGCATCGGCAGTGTCATGGCTGTCGGCCATAAGACCGGCTTCTTCTGATGAGAATGTGACCGTTCCGTCTTCGAGGACGAAACACGGAATACCTATTGAACCGTTGCGTTTGACTTGTACGAAAGCCGGTGAGCTGTCGCGCAGGTTGAGAAAAAGTTTCAGGTTTCTGACGTGTTCACCGATGTCAATGAGTTCAAAACGTTGGTTTCCGGAGGCTTGAAGTTTTACTTTTGTACAGTCCGGACAGGTCTGCATGACGAATATTCTTATCATATTTTTTTCGTTGCTTGATGGTTTGACATATTGAGTAATATCGGTTTCATTCCGATTTATTATGACGGTTCCTTTGTCCACACACTATAAGAGTTTCATGGCAATAGCCGCACAGGCTTCGGCATCAGCCAGGGCGTGGTGGTGGGCTGTCAGGTCATAGCCGCAATATCTGGCAACGGTGTGAAGCTGGTGATTTGGAAGGGTTTCACCGAGCTGCTTTCGTGACGCGCGGCATGTACAGGAGAAATGGTAGGCTTCGGGATAGTCCATCTTGTATTCTTCGAATACGGCTTTCAGGCATCTCTCGTCAAATGGGCTGTTGTGGGCTACGAGTGGCAGACCTTCGACGAGTGGGGCAATCTGCTTCCAGACGTCGGGAAAGGGTGGGGCATCCTCGACGTCTGTCATGGTCAGCCCGTGGACACATGTGGTCCAGATAGTGAAGAAATCGGGACGGGGATAGATGAGACTGTAGAGCTTGTCGACAATCTTTCCGTTGCGGACGATGACCACTCCAACGCTGCATACGCTTGACGGATATTGGTTGGCGGTCTCAAAATCTATTGCTGCAAAGTCTTTCATTATGATTGGTGTATGGCGCAAAGTTAGGCGTTTTGGTCTTAACGGCCAACGTTTTGGTCATGTTTCTTCCGTTTCGGTGCGAAGAAAATGCTCTTTATGTGGCGGAAAGAAAGAATATCAAAGTTTTTTGTGTAATTTTGCATGTGCCCGGACTAGTCCGGGTAAAAAGATAGCGACAATATTTCATCATACGAATATATGGATTTGTTTTTTTCCCTGATACAGGTTGCTCTCGGCCGGCTCGACATGCTCCCACGGCTTCCGTCGCGCTGTCAGTGGGCGGAAATGCTTGACACTGCTGTACGACAGTCGCTTGTCGGTGTGTGCGGAAGTGGCGTTGAACGGTTGCCGGAGGAA
The DNA here is from genome assembly GCA_900553965.1 of uncultured Prevotella sp. GTDB lineage: Bacteria > Bacteroidota > Bacteroidia > Bacteroidales > Bacteroidaceae > Prevotella. The sequence continues at coordinate 16,041 of USFX01000031.1, read as the reverse complement.
CAGCGGCCTCCGCGCGACATAGCCGTGAAGTGGGCTTATCTTGTCAGCCGCATAGAAGAGCGTAACCGGTGGATGAACGTCAAGTGCGGTGAAATAACGGAACTGATGGCTGCCGACGGCTTTTCTTCGTGCATACTGAAAGGGCAGGGCATGGCGGCGCTCTATCCGAATCCCTTGCGCCGTCAGTCGGGGGACATTGATTTGCTGTGCTGGCCGAAGGATGCCGGACCGTCGGACTGCGGCATGAAGGCAGTCGTGGCGTATGTCAGGCGCAATGCGGGAATGGATCAGGTGGTCTATCATCATGCCGAAATGCATACCGCTTTCAGCCGTGGGGCCGACGGGCGTGTCTCTTTCGTTCCTGCGGGAGGTCCAGATGATATAGAAATTGAGGTCCACTACAGGCCGTCGTGGTTCTTTTCGCCGTTGCGCAACCGCCGTTTCCAGCGTTGGGCGCTCCGCCATCGCGGTGAGATGAGACTCTCTCCAGACGGCGGTTTCTTCTTCCCTGAGCCTTCATATAATGCTCTCTATATTCTAGTGCATATCTACCGCCATCTCTTCGACGAGGGGATAGGTCTGCGCCAGCTTCTTGACTATTATTATGTTCTGAAGGAGATACGCCGCGATTCAGCCGCGGCGGAATCGTTGCGCGGGATGCTGCGGCAATTGGGAATGATGAAATTCGCGCGGGCCGTGATGTATGTGCTGCGTGAAGTGTTCGGTATGGAGGAGAGCGACATGCCAGTTGAGGCGGATGTCCGTGAGGGACGCTTCCTGCTCAGTGAGATCATTCAGGCAGGAAACTTCGGACAGTATGACGAACGTTCAAAGGCGCAGCCGGGCGAGAGTCTCACCGCGCGTTTCACGAGAAGGCAGAAGCGCGTGTCGCGTTTCCTGCTGCACTATCCGGAGGAGACCGTCTGCGCTCCGCTGTGGACGTTTTGGCAGCGGATGTGGCGGTGGAAGAACGGATATATCGTCAGTAGATGAGGTCACATTCGAAGGTGGCGGTGTTGTCTCTGTTGTCCGTGGCGGTGAATTTGAGGCGTCGCGTGCGGCCCTCTTTTCTTATTGGAGCGTCTTTCAGACGGCATGTAACGATGGCGCTACGGTGCTCCTGCTCGAAGAGTACAAACAGGTTGTCAATGTAGCCGCGGAATGATTTCACTCCGCTTTTGCCGTCCGCCAGCGTGAGGCGTATGATGCCGTTGGTGGTCCACGACGACTGGCTGAGCGGACTGATGACCGGCGGACGGTCATCGTATTCCAGTTCGTAGGACGCTCCGAGCTCACGGATATCGGCCGTCACCCAGCCGTCGGCGTATCGGCCGCCCATGAAACGGTCGCGGTCGTAGTGGCTGACGATGTAGAATTTCGTCGGATCGGCCATCTTCCGGCATACGGCGAGGCTTAGCTCGGCGTGCCTGAAGAGCGGGAATGAGCGCTGGGAGAATGAATAGACGGCAGAATATCGGCCGTCGGATGGTTCTTTTACGGTCGGTCGGATGAATGTGTCGTCGGGCAGATTGCCGGAGGGAAGGACGAGCTGCATGCCTGGAAGCGAAATCATGCCGGTCTTGTCCCATCTTATCGGTGTTGCGCCGGAAGCCTCGGACTTCTTTGCGGTAATGTCGCTCCGCTCTCCGCGGATGACGAATGAATAGCTGGAAGTGTTGCCGTGAATGTCGCGCAGAGTATAGCAGATGTGATATTCACGCTCCTCACGGATGTCGATGACGCCCTTGTCGTCATCTGTTTTCAGTATGGGCAGACGTGTTCCCGGACTTAGGAATGACTTCATGAACCACACTCCGGTGCGGAAATAATGGTCATAATCACCCCATGAGTTGACCATGCGGTTGCGCAGCATGGGTATGTTGTCGACGGTGCTGCGGAAAATTTCACGGCCGTCGACTGTCAGTATTGTCTCCCTGACACCGTAGTGATTGAATGTCGTTTCCGAATAGTCGTTCGCCCAGATGGCAAGTCCGATTTTTCCCCATGCCGTGAACGTTCTTGTCAGAGTGTGGGATGAGAACGGAAACGACTGTTTCGCACTGCTTCCGCAGAAGACTCCCTCTCCGGCGACGGGACAGGCCATGAAGGCGTGGGCCATCGGAGGCAGACTGTCGCGGACGAACGGCGCGAGGACGTCGAGCGGGTCGGTCATGTTCCACGTCCGTGTTTCGTGAAGTTCGAGGTGAAGGTGTGGCGCCGTGCTTGCTCCGGTGTTGCCGCTGATGGCTATGAGCTGGCCGCGGGCGACGGGATATTCTGTTGCGCTGAGGCGTATGTCGGCATTCGTCGAGGCATTCTTATATTGCCAGCGGCGTAGCAGCCGTTGCAGTGAAGGGGAGAAAGAGCGGAGATGGCAATAAACGGCGGTGCGTCCGTCGGGATGGGTTACATATACGGCATTGCCGAAACCGTATAGTCCTGTGGTTATGCGGCTGACATAACCGTCGCTGATGGAATAGATGGGCTTGCCCTCGACACCGCCCGTCTTTACGTCGATGCCACCGTGGAAGTGGTTCGGCCGTGGTTCACCGAAATTCCCCGCCAGTGTCATTTCGTAGTCCACCGGCGGGGAATAGGAACTTACCGCTATCAGAAGGAATAGTCCGGCAAATATGTTCAGCATGCCTTGAAGCTCATGTCGAGACCCTTGACGGAGTGGGTGAGGGCACCCACGGAGATGAAGTCGACGCCGCATTCGGCATAGTCGCGTATGGTGTCGAAGGTTATTCCACCGCTCGATTCTATCTCATAGCGGCCGGCAACGATTTCGACAGCCTTGCGCGTGTCCTCAACAGAGAAGTTGTCGAGCATGATTCGGTCAATTCCTCCACAGTCAAGCACTTGCCGGAGCTCATCGAAACTGCGCACCTCAATCTCAATCTTCAGGTCAAGACCTTTGTTCTTCAGGTACTCGTGACATCTGTTTATGGCATTGGCGATACCTCCGGAGAAGTCAACGTGGTTGTCTTTCAGCAGAATCATGTCGAAAAGACCGATGCGGTGGTTGCATCCTCCTCCGATTTTCACGGCCTGCTTCTCCAGCATGCGCATGCCTGGAGTGGTCTTGCGGGTGTCAAGAACACGTGTGTTCGTTCCTTCCAGACGACGTACATATTTGTCCGTCATCGTGGCGATGCCGCTCATGCGTTGCATGATGTTGAGCATGAGGCGCTCCGTCTGCAGCAGTGAGCGGATGCGGCCGGTGACGACCATTGCCACATCGCCTTTCCTGACCTTTGTCCCGTCCTGCATGAGGACTTCAACCTGCATTTCCTGATCGAAGCGTCTGAACACTTCCTTGGCCACTTCAACGCCGGCCAGAATTCCGTCTTCCTTGATGAGAAGGTGCGACCTGCCCATAGCATCTTCCGGTATGCAACACAAAGTGGTGTGGTCTCCATCGCCGATGTCCTCTGCGAACGAGAGGTCAATCAGCCTGTCTGTCAATTCGTCTACGCTTAACATAATGATAATTTGGCCCTTCGCCTATGCGTCAGAAGCCTTGGCGGAGGAAGGTGTGGTTATTGTTTTATAGAACCGCCGTTTCTGTTGGACGGTGATCTGAGGATTGTTTTCTTTTAATTATTCTACGGCCAGGCCTGTCGCGTGTCGGGGAATACTTATTCGCAAGCTGGCGTCTTCTCTCTTACAGATAGATTCCGAAACCGACGCGAAGCCCTATCGTGCTGTAGTCGCTGTGGCTCTTGAACGAATGGTTGTAATATATCTCCGGTTCAATCGTCACTGTGTGGCTGAGGAAGAAAGCGTATCCTATCTGCACGCTCGGCATGAGGTCGTCGTAATTGCTTCCTTGGTGAAGATAGCTGGCCGATGCGCCGAGGTAGAGTCCGTTCTGGACGATATAGTAGCGTGCGCCGACTCCGATGGACAGCGCTGCCGGAATGTCCGTCTTCTTATCGTAGCCGACCTGTCCGGTCACCATCCAGTCTTCTGTGAAGAAATAGCCGGCCTTGGCATCCAAACCGAAGTGGCTTTTCTCAGAACCGTTGTAACTCATATTCAGACCCGACAGTGAGGCGCCGATATACTTCTTTCCTTTCTCAAACTGAGCGTTGGCTGCGACGGCCATCATCAGACCGACGAGCACCAGTGTTAGTTTCATTTTCATAATTTATTCATTTTGGTTTAAAGTTGAACTTCTTTGTTTCTTCAGCCATACGGCAAACCATACGGCTGTGGCCAGACAGACGCATCCTCCAGCGGTATAGCTTATGCCGGCGGGCAGATTGAAAGCCTGGCGGGAAATGAAGAGGAATGTCGTGCATACCGTCGTCATGAACAGAGCCGGTATGAGTGTCACGACGTAAGGCTTGCGTTCACGGGCAAGAAAGACCGTGATTGTCCATAGAGTGAAGACGGACAGCGCCTGATTGGCCCATCCGAAATATTGCCAGATGATGTTGAAGCCATCCGGATTTTCTATCTGCCAACAGAGCATGAGAATGGAAACGACAAACAGCGGAACGCAGATGAGAAGCCGCTTGCCGATAGCTTTCTGGTCGATATGGATGAATTCGGAGATAATCAGGCGTGCGGAACGGAACGCCGTGTCACCGCTTGTGATAGGTGCCGCCACCACTCCGAGGAGCGCAAGAATGCCGCCGGCAACTCCGAGCCAGTCGTTGCAGATGATGTTCACGACGGCTGGAGCGGACGTGTGGAAGCCTGTTTCGCGGGCCGCCTCGATGAGCTGGTAGCCGGGGGCGGGCTCGCCGTAGAAGAAATAGGCCGACACGGTGGCCCAGATAAGCGCGACGGCTCCTTCGGTAATCATTGCACCGTAGAAAATCGGGCGTCCCATCCGCTCGCTTTTGATGCAACGGGCCATCAGCGGGCTTTGTGTCGCATGGAAACCGCTTATGGCTCCACAGGCTATGGTGATGAACAGGCAGGGGAATATCTGGTCCGTCCACGCCGGGTCAGCCTTCATGCCCATGTTGCCGAGCCCGTCCCACAGTTCGGGTATGGCCGGCATCTTGACAAACAGCATGACCATCAGGGCGAAAGCCATGAAGAGCAGCGAGAAAGCGAAAAGCGGATAGATCTTTCCTATAATCTTGTCGATGGGCAACATCGTCGCTATGACATAGTATATAAATATGATTCCAATCCACATCATGGACGAGCCGCCGATGGAATGGAGGATTTCCGCCGGACTGTAGACGAAAACCGTGCCCACCATGATTAGCAGGAACACCGTGAAGACGAGCATGCAGCGCTGGGCGGTGGTGCCGAGGTATTTGCCGATGAGGTGGGGCAGACCGGCTCCATCGTTGCGCAGGGAGAGCATGCCGCTGAGATAGTCGTGCGTCGCACCGGCGAAAATACATCCGAAGACAATCCACAGATAGGCAGCAGGTCCGAACTTCGCACCCATTATGGCACCGAATATGGGGCCGGTTCCGGCGATATTGAGAAACTGTATCATGAAAATCTTCCAGTTCGGAAGGACTATGAAGTCGATGCCGTCAGCCTTTGCCACGGCGGGTGTCACGCGGTCGTCCGGAGAGAACACCCGTTCGACGAACCGGCCGTAGAAGAAGTAGCCGGCTATCAGAGCCAAAAGGCTCAATGCAAAAGAAATCATTGTTGAAACACTGTTATTTAAATAAATTCTTTACTGCAAAAGTAACCATTTAATTTGAAATATGGAAAAATAATCATAACTTTGCGTTCAAATATCCAAAATATGAAAGTTTTTTGCCAATTAAAGCGATATACAGCAATCATCATAACCTCATTTTGTGTTATCTGTAACCCCGTCACGGCCCAGCTTCCTGTCCCCAAGCATGAAGTCCGGGCCGTTTGGCTTACTACGATAGGCGGTCTTGACTGGCCGCACACTTACGCGCGTTCCGCCGCATCGGCCGCCGTCCAGCAGCGGGAGATGTGCGAAATACTCGACAGGCTGAAGGCTGCCAACGTCAATACGGTTCTTTTGCAGACGCGGGTTCGCGGAACGGTCATCTATCTGTCCGAATATGAACCGTGGGATGGATGTCTGTCCGGTGTTCCGGGGCTTGCTCCGGGGTATGACGCGCTTGGATTTGCCGTAGAGGAGTGTCACAAACGCGGTATGGAACTCCACGCCTGGGTGGTCACGCTGCCCGTGGGAAAATGGCAGAAAGAGGGTTGCCAGCGTCTGAGAAAGAAGCACCCGTCGATGGTCAAGCGCATCGGCGACGAGGGATATATGAATCCGGAGAACGCCGGAACGGCTGACTATCTCGCGCGGATATGCCGTGAGATAACGTCGAACTATGACATCGACGGCATCCACCTCGACTACATACGCTATCCCGAGACCTGGCCCGGACGGCTCGACCGTGAGCGTGGCCGTCAGAACATAACCTCGATAGTCAGCCGTATCAACAGCGCGGTGAAGAGCATCAAGCCGTGGGTTAAGATGAGCTGTTCGCCGGTGGGAAAATATGACGACCTGACGCGCTATTCGAGCCGTGGATGGAACGCCCGGACGAAGGTCTGTCAGGATGCTCAGGGCTGGTTGCGCGACGGACTGATGGACGAGCTCTTCCCGATGATGTACTTCCGCGGAGACCAGTTCTATCCTTTCGCACTCGACTGGAAGGAGAATTCTTGCGGACGTATAATCTCCATAGGATTAGGTATTTATTTCATGTCGCCTAAAGAAAAGAACTGGTCTGCCGATGTCGTTGAACGGCAGATGAACGTTCTCCGCCGCCACGGTCTGGGACACGCATATTTCCGTTCTCGTTTCTTCACGAACAATCTTAAAGGCATCTACGACATGGCCGCTTCCGTCATCGACCGTCATCCCGCCTTGATTCCGCCCATGACGTGGCAATGGGCGACGGCTCCGTTGCCGCCGTTGTCGCTCAGCGTCCGCCAGACTCAGGACGGAATGCTCTTGACATGGGACGGAGCAGCAGACAGGTCGGGCGCTCCCTATCTATTATATAATGTGTATGCGTCAGACACCTATCCCGTGAACACGGACGACGCCCGCAATCTCATAGCCACGCGCCTTGTCTCCAAAACCATTTTCCTGCCTCAGTGCCCCGGTGGACGGCCGCTCCATTTTGCCGTTACCGCAATGGACCGTTATGGAAACGAGAGTTCACCGATATTGAGCGACGCACTAGAGGAGGAATATACGTCGGCGCGCTATCTGTCCAATGATGGCCGCCGTCTAACGCTGCCCGCGAAAGGAGAGTCATTGGACGCAGAATATGTCGCTATAGAAACTTTGCAGGGGAACATAGTCGCCATGCTTCCATATCGTGGAGGCCATGCCGATATATCGTCTCTGCCACCTGGCGCGTATGTCTTGAAGTCGCTCGGACGCAAGGGAGTGTCCCACCGCATAGGATACTTTATGAAGAATTACAAATAAAGAATTAGTTGGGGTATCAATGTATTACTTTTCCAATCTTTGATATGGCAGATAAAATCTCCCGCATGCTTCAAAATAATCTCCTAATGAGGAGATTATTTTCTCACGATAGAAAAATAATCATTGGTTGCCTTTTTGCTATATCCTTATTCATTTTTCCTGTTCATCTGACTCTCCGGTGAATGGCGATAAATCGTATATAAAAAGTACACAACAATCGAAAAGCTATAACGCATTGCAGTTAGGCGAAGAACTGCATGAATCTTTTTCTATTGGCGTTACAAAATGTCAAGATTCAGCCGATGAAATTCTGCCAAGTTATTTTGGCGGTTCTTACAGTGATTCTGATGATAATCTTATAGCACTCATCAAGAATTTGGATAAAAAAGGCAAGGATGATATATGTAATAGGATAGGGAAACATGACAATCTGAAGTTCAAAAGGTGTACCTATTCGTTGTGCGAACTAAGAACTCTGAAAAGAAAACTGAGTGATATATATCAATGACGAAGCATTGCGCAAAAATCTAAAATGGAATTCTGTCGGCATAAGTGTCGAAGAGAATAGGATTGTTGTTTTCTTGGAAGATATTTCTACGGAAACTATTCATGAGTTCAAAAGGCTTGTGTCAGACTCCCCTATGATTATCTTTAATGATTGACATACACAGTACATTCGTTACACTCCAGCATACCCTAAAACGGAATAAAGCCCTGACTTTTACAAGTCGGGGCTTTGCCATATCACAAAGTTTCTATGCCTTATGTGGTATAATAAAGGATTAAAATTCTGTGAAGGTACACTTTCGTGATTACAATCTCAAACAAATGAAACTTTTTTTCCTTAGCCTTTTGATAAAGATATTGCGGAAAGTTTGTTATGCCCGAATATCAGGCATGGCCTTACTTCCCGACATTTATCTTAGGTATGCTTCCGTCCTTGCCGCGCTTGAACTCTATGATAGCCGTTGAGCGGCGGGAGCCGTTGCCGCCGGAGAGTACACCGTCGTGATAGAACAGATAGGAGCGTCCGCGGAAGTCGATGGTGCCGCCGTGGATGGTGAACGAACCGGGCGCCTCGTCGGTGATGCGGCCACGGTACGTCCACGGCCCGTGTATGCTCGTGGCGGTGGAATAGGCCCAATGCTCGGGTACGCCGCCGGCGGCGTATTCAAGATAGTAGGTGTCGCCGATGCGGTAAATCCACGGAGCTTCCTCGAAGTTGGTCTTCAGCGTCTCGCGGCCGAGGGCGTAGTCGTGCTTCATGCGGCGCGGGCCGAACTGTGCCTCGTCGTCGAGCATGGCGCGCATGTCGCAGATGCCGCGGTCGGCGAATGTGGTATCGATGGAAACCATGTCGCGGTTGAGCTTTGCGTACCAAAGACCGTTGTTTCCCCAGAAGAGCCACGCCTGACCGTCGTTGTCGACGAACACTGACGGGTCTATGAATCCCCAGCTGCCGGGGATGAGCGGACGGCCTATCGGGTCTGTCCACGGTCCTTCAGGACGGTCGGCCACGGCCACGCCGATGCCGTGGAGATGGTTCATGGTGTCTTCAGCCGCAACGTACCAATACCACTTGCCGTCGCGCTCGATGGCCTGCGACGCCCACGCGTTGTCTCCCTGCTTCCCCCATTTGAACGTGGCGGTGGTCATGACAACGCCGTGGTCAGTCCAATGCTCCATGTCGTCGGTGGAGAACACTTGCCAGTCGGGCATGCGGAAATAGGTCGCGGTGTCCATGTCATGGCCGGTGAACACGTAAAGACGGTCGTCCGAAACTACCGGCGCGGGATCGGGGGTGTAGCTGCGGGTGGTAACGCGGATGGGATTCTGCGCCGATGCCGCCACGGCGGCGATACATACTAATGCCGATATAAAATACTTTTTCATTCTATCTGTTTGTTATTTGGTTTCTGCTTACGCTCTTATTTCACATATTTCTTTCCGTCCCGGATGTATATCCCCGACGGCGCGGCCGTCTGTGAGTTAATCTTCCGTCCGGAGATGTCGTAAATCCCGCCATTGCGCGACGCGTCTTTGCCGCCGTCAGGAGAGACGGTGACGGCATCGATGGCTGTCGGATCGACGGAGAACTGCCAGCTGTCGAACTTCAGCAGCTTCGAGGTCTCGCTGCCCGTGGCGCTGAACACGAAGTAGATGTCGTGGACACCTGTGGGCGACGATGTCAGCGCAGTCTGCAAATCGGCCCAATCGCTGTCTGCCGGAACGTCGAACACGGCCAGCGGCTCGCTACGCGGATTGTCGGCATACACCGATATGCGGCCGCCGTTGACACCCCTCGCGCGGACGGTCATCGACTTTGCCCCTTCGGCGAAGTCGGCCACACGCACCTTTATATAGTCGCCGCCGTCGATGGAGTCGACATATATCGTGCCGTCCTCCTGCGTCGTCCTCACGCCGTAGCTCCACGCGATGGTCTCGGCCTCAACGCGCTCGAAGGGATTGAGGATGCCGATGGGCGCGACGCCCGACGATGTCATGTTGATCGACGGAAATGTGCCGTCGGCGTTGTAGCAGAACTCCTCGATGGCCACCGAGCGGGTGAAGCCGCCGCCACCCTCAAGCGCGCCGTTGTGATAGACGAAGTAGCTGTGACCCTTGAAGTCGATGATGCCCGGATGGTTTGTGAAACTGCCGCCCTGGGCCGGCATTATCACGCCGCGGTATGTCCACGGACCGGTAGGACTTGAGGCGGTGCTGTAGCTGATGTGCTCGGGTATTCCGCCTGCGGCATATACCAGATAGTAGATGTCGCCGCGGCGGTAGATCCACGGGGCTTCCTCGAAGCAGTCGTCGCCGGTGACCACGCCGTCGACCTTCACGCCGCCGAACGCCTCTGCCGTGAGCTCAATCTCCTTGGGAGCGCCTTTCAGCGAAATCATGTCGTCGCCGAGGAGGGCGTAGCGGCACACGTTGTTGCCGTAGTACATGTATGCCTGACCGTCGTTGTCGACGAACACCGACGGGTCGATGTCGGCCCACTGACCGGTGAGGGGCTTGCCCACGGGGTCGTGGAACGGGCCGAGCGGCGTGTCGCCGACAACCACGCCGATATGGTTTGTCTTGTCACGACGGTACTCGTTGTTGGTGTACCAGTAAAACTTGCCGTCGCGCTCGATGCACTGCGACGCCCATGCCGAGCCGGTGCTCCACTTGAACACGCTGTAGTCGAGGGGCGAGCCGTGGTCGGTCCAGTTCACCATGTCGGCCGTGCTGTACACGCGCCAGTCGTTCATCTCGTAGTTGGTGGCGCCGAATTCGTCGTGTCCCGTGTAGAGATAGAGCCTGTCGCCGCTGACCATCGGCGCGGGGTCTGACGTGTAGAGCGTCTGCACCACGGGGTTGCCGATGTGCGTCGCGCCGCCATAGGGCTCGAAGAACATCTCGTCGAGCGTGACGGTGGCCGCCTCGTTGCCGTCGCCGTCGTCCCAGTAGTTCCAGAACTCGATGCGGTTGATACGCTTCAGGTCTATCATGCCCTTACCGTCGGCGCGCTTCAGACCGGGCATGAGGTCGACGATAATCTCCTGACGGCCGGAAATCTTGGCTATGTCAACGCGGTGCTGATACTCGCCGTTGTTCTTGTCCTTGATGAGCAGACGCACGGTGTTGCCCTCTACGCCCTTTATCCGCAGTACGAGCATCTGATAATCCGAGATGTCCTTTCCCGCCGTCCAGCTCCACCATACGGAGCCGAACGACTGCTGTATGGTGAACGCGTTGTTCTCCTTGTCGGCGACGTTGGCGTTGGAACTGCCTTTCTTGAAATTGCTGTCGGCGACTGTCAGATACATCCGCTCGGTCTGCGCGGGCAGCGTCTCGGCAATATCGCGGCGCATGCCGTTGGCACGTCCCTTGTATGTGTCGGCGGGGAAGAGCGACACGTAGTCGATGTCGACGCTGCCGCTGCCGGTGAGTTCAAGCTGGAGCTCTCCCGCCACGGTAGTTCCCTTGGCCGTCAGTTCGGCGGCATATTCCGTCCAGCGGGCCTTGCCGTCCACCTTGATGTCCTTCTCGGCATAGATGTTTCCGTCGCCGTCGGTGAGACGGACGGTGAGCTTGCCCTTATAGCCCGACGGCTTCATGTAGAAGCGCAGCCTGTATGCGGCACCGTCGGCGAAGTGCATGCCCCAGTAGCCGGTGTTGCTCACCGTCACGTTGCCGCCGCGCGACTTGTCTATCTTCAGGCGCAGGGCGTTCGGTGTAGCCGCGTCGAGCGGTGTCTCCGGTGCCGCCACGTCTTTCGTGAACGTGCATCCGCGGCCGGCAATCTTCCACCCGAGATATTTCTTCGCCTCCATGTCCCAGTCGATAGACAGGTCCTTGTACGTCAGGTCGGTGTAGCTCGGCAGGTGCGGCGCCCACGCCTTGCCGTCGCGGTAGGTGGCGCCTGTGGGCAGCACGTGCTCTTCAAAGCCGCGGTTCTGCACCATCTCGGCATAGAGTCCGCCGTCGCCGGCATGGTTTATCTCCTCAAAGAATATTCCGTACATGCTCTGCGGTATGTCGTGGCCGCGCGTTCCCGTGTCTACGGTAATCCTGCCGGTCTGCGCCTGCATGGCGGCGGATGCAAGGAGCATATATAATAAGGTGGTTTTCTTCATCATATAGCTTTTTCTTGTTTATTAGTTATGTTTATCTGTTTTGTCGCTCACGCGGAAATAGTCGAAATCGACATGTCCGCCGAGCTGCCGCGTGGAATAATTGAACAGGCCGACGCGCTGCCCAACGAAGTCGGGCCAGTCGAATGCCATGTGCAGGGCATCGCCGAGGCTCTGCCATTTCACTCCATCGAGGCTGTAGAAGAAACGGGCCTCATCTTTCTTGTCGGTGAAGTCGTGGTCTACTTTCAGCCAGACATTATCCTGCGTCAACGGCACGCTTGCCATTATCTTTCCATCTGCGTCTCCGGCCTTAGTGGCGCGGCGCATCACAATCATGCGCTTGCCGCCATCTTGCTCGACACCCACATATCCGTATTGGCTCTGATATGAGACCAGTCCGGCACGGTCGCCGTCGTTCATGCCCGACACGTCCATCATCGTCTCGGCCGAGCACACAGGACCGGTGGTACGCTGCGTCAGCGTGTTGCGCGCGTCGCGTATCGTCGTCGCCATCTGTCCGGTCGTGAGGCGCAGCCAGCCCTCACGCTCCGTGAGACTCCAGTAGCGGTTGTCGGGGTTGTGGTTCCACTGCCATTCTATCTTCAGGTTCGAGCCGTTCCAGCCGTATTCGCCGCCCACGGCGTCGGCATATTTCTCCGACGGATAGTAGCGGTAGGTGCTGTTGTCAAATTCATCCATCCGGTCTTCAGCTCGTCGGGACTGCTTATCTTCCTGTCGGACATAATCATCGGATAGTCGCCGAAGCCGGTGTAGGCGTACATTTCGCCGTCGGCATCGAAGAACACGGGATAGAGCACGAGGCGGCGCTCAAACATGTGGCGCACGGAGATGGTGCCGGTGCTTATATGCCACCAGTTGCCGTAGACATCCTGAAACGTGCTGCCGTGGCCCGCACTGGCGATGAAGCCCTCGGGACGGTAGCACATGGGATTGGTGCGCTGAACCGTATAGGGGCCGAGCGGCGAGTCGCTCACATAGACGGCATCGCAGTATGACTTCATTTCCGTGCCGGGGGCAGAATACTGGAAATAATACTTTCCGTCGTGCTCGGTGACCCACACGCCTTCGAGCCACGGGCTGGCCGCGGTGTTCTCGTTGTTGTCTCCCGGCACCTCCCAGCCGAGCTGCGCCTTATTGCATTGTGTCAGGTTGACGATGCCACCCTTCGGCTTCATCGTCTCCGTGTCGAACTCCTGTCCGCAAAGCCAGTCGGTCTCCGAGCCGCTGCTGCCCCAATACATATACATGCGTCCCTGCGTGTAGAGCATCATCGGGTCGTTCTGGTTGTCCTTCGTTCCCGCGCCGGCCAGCTTCTCCCACTTGCCGCCTTTCGGGTCGTCGGTGACATGGACGTTGGTCGTGGCCGTGGATGGAGTGAAGTAAAGCCGGCCGTTCATCTCTTCCACCGTCGGGGCATATTTCTCTATGACGGGCTCGCCGCCTATCTTCAGTTCCTCAAGGTTGCTCTTCACCGGTGTCCAGTGCATCAGGTCAGTGCTGTGGAAATACGTGCCGCACTTTGACGCGAAAAGATAGTATTCACCATTGAATTTCACAAGAGACGGGTCGGCGGCTTCGCGGAAGCCGTTGCTTTCCTCATCACCTATATTATATCTGTAGGGCAGGTTGCACACCGTGGGCGTTCCGGGATTCACCTGAGCCTGCAATGTCAGCGCCGCACAGGCCGATGCGATGGTTGAGAGTAATTTGTTCATCATCTGAAGAAAGTTTTTATTAAAATGCGTTATATGTTTCTTGCAAGAAGCGGTAGTTCTTTATCTATTACCATATTTCTTCCGATAGGCACTTCATGCTATGTTGATAATATATGCAGATTTGTTGATAAGGGTGTCTACCTGTCAATGTCTGACACTGCAAAGTTAACCATTCTGTCGTGAAAATAATTCTCCGTATGTTCCAGTTGGTTCTCTATTTGTGCAAAAATACGTGTTTAAAGCCTCTTTAGTTGACTTTTGAAACATACGGAGCACTATATGAAACGTATGGGAATGTATATTTCAGTAAAAACAATTAAATTTGCAGACGAAATCCGGAGATACTGAAGATAATCAATCATAAGCATTAAAGTAAAGTTGAAGAATATAATATGAGAAAGTCAATTCAGATAATGTTTGCTGCCATGATGGCGGTGACAGGATATGCACAGACAGGACTGAAGAATGTCATTGGTGATGATTGCCTGATTGGGGTGGCTGTCAATGTGTGCCAATCATCGGGCGCAGACACGGCTGCCACACGGGTGGTGCGCAAGCATTTCAATTCACTTGTGGCCGAAAACTGTATGAAGGCCGAAGCCGTACAGCCCATGGAGGGTATATTCTGTTTCCGCGATGCTGACCAGTTTGTCGCCTACGCTGAGGAAAACGGAGCCGCACCAATCGGCCACTGTCTTGTTTGGCACTCACAGGCGGCACAATGGATGTTCAGTATGGCAGACGGTCGTCCTGCTTCGCGCGAACTTCTTATAGAACGGATGCGTCAGCACATCGTGGCTCTGGTTGGGCGCTATCGCGGACGGGTGAAAGGTTGGGATGTCGTAAACGAAGCCTTCAACGATGATGGGACCATGCGCCGTTCGCCGTGGCATGATATTATCGGACCAGACTTCATCGAGTTGGCTTTCCGTTTTGCCAATGAGGCCGACCCAGATGCGGAGCTTTATTATAATGACTACTCCATGGCAGGGGCTGCCAAACGTGAAGCCGTTTGCCGGATGGTGCGGGATTTCAAGATGAAAGGGGTGAGGATTGATGCCGTTGGCATGCAAAGCCATAACGGTCTCACATGGCCGGACCTTGGATCATACGAGGTGACTATAGACTCATTGGCCGCATGCGGCGTGAAGGTTATGATAAGTGAACTTGACATAAACATGTTGCCCCAACCTGCCGGTTTCGGAGGAGCTGAAGTAAGCCAGAACTATGAATATGACAAGACGATGAATCCATACGCTGATGGTCTGACGGACGAGATGGCCGCACAGGTGGAGGCTCGGTGGATGGAACTGTTCGGCATATACCGTCGCCACCGTCATCAGATAAGCCGGATATGCTTTTGGGGAGTCGGTGACGGCGACTCGTGGTTGAACAACTGGCCGATCAAGGGCCGTACGGCGTATCCGTTGCTGTTTGACCGTCAGTATAAGGAAAAACCTGTCGTGAAGCGGATAATGGATTTGTACAGGCAGAGCGATAGACATTAATATATATACAGTATGAAAAACAATTCGCGTCAACTGATAGCCGGCTATTACACCGCGCATATAGACGAATTGCGGTGTTTCATCCGTGAGCGTATCGGAGCTCGTGGCTGTCCTGAGGACATAGCTCAGGACGTCTTTGTCCGGCTGTTGTCGGGTGACAAGATGATAACGGAGGTTACGCTGCCATGTCTCGTATATACAACGGCACGCAATCTCATCATTGACCATTGGCGCCGTTGCCGGACGATGGAGCGATATGAGCATGAGATAAAGGTGGCTATGGTATATAAGTACGGTCAGGCGGATGTAGTCTCGGTTTATTCGGCAAAGGAGATAACGGAACAGATAGAGCGCTGCCTTGCACGTATGCCCGAAGACAGTGCCTGTGCCTATCGTCTCCATCTGTATGAAGGCATGAAGGTGAGTGAGATTTCCGAACGGATGAACATTCGCTATAAGATCGCGGAGCACCGCCTCGGACAGGCCCGCCGGCTGGTCAGGCTGGTTGTCAGTGACATGAACCGCGTGCGGCTGTTGGCAGGAGAGGCAGACGGAGAGGGCTTGCGGAATAGCGGATGCGGACTCAGGCAGACTGTTTAGCCAAATGATGCAGACGTGCGGACGGCAATAGTGGCATGGTCATTGACTTTAAAGAAGAATAATCTATAACATAAATCAATTATGAAATCAGACAATAATGAGGCAGGGGGCTTCTACAGCCTGTCGTGGTTACAGCGCATAGGCTTCGGTAG
>USFX01000030.1 GCA_900553965.1 uncultured Prevotella sp. | reverse complement strand
TCCGAGCAACAGCGGCATGCAGTAGAAGACGTTGTGTCCCTTGTTCTCCTTCAGCTCGTCCGGCAGCTTGCTTTGGTCGCCCAGACGCAGGTTGTCGAACCACGAGAAGCCCGTAATCCAGTTGCCGTGCTCCAGCTCTCCGTTGCCCTGCAGGTCGTTCTGACGGCCCGCGAAGTTCCACATGAAGTAGCGCCAGTACATGAAGTTGCACTGATAAGAGAGGAAGAAGCGCAGATTCTCCAGCTGAGAGGGCACCTTCACCATTATCATCTCGCCGCAACGGTCATACGGAACCTGCGTTCCTTCGACACCGCCCATCCAGTTTTCATATTCTCCGGCATGTCCCTGATCGTACATTCGGGGGAAGAGCATGTTCTGGGCGTACTTATACTGATCGTTCGTACGGACAACAAAGTAAGAGTCTTTCTCGTCCGGCGTGGCCTTGTCCTTTCGCTGATAGACTGGTTCGCCCTTCTCAAGAACCGGGCGGCAGTATTCGCCGTCCTTCTCCAAAGCGACCTGTGAGGTGTAGGCCTGGCCGTAGAAGAGCGGCCTGTTGCCGTACTGCTCGCGTCCGAGATACTGTCCGAGGGTGAAGATATCCTCCGGAGAGTTCTGATCCATGGGCGGGTTGGCCGACGAGCGTATCACGATGACGGCGTAACTCGAATATCCAATCATCAGCATCAGCATGCAGAGCAGCGACGTGTTCTTCACTCTGGCACTGATAAGGGCGGCCTTCGCCTTGTTCTTCATGTTCAGAACAAACCACAACAGGACCAGAACGACGACACCGATAACCACTGCCGACCATCCGTGACCGTAGAAGGGGATGCCCAGCATGCCCACGGCGCAGAGGAAAGCAGCGTTGCCGCGCTTGCCGCTGCGGTCGGAATAAGTCTCGCGTATGGCCCAGATGATAGCGGCGATGAGCAGGACTATGTATATAATCTCACCCGTATTGAACGGACAACCGAGCGTATTGACAAAGAAAAGCTCGAACCATCCGCCCACCTGAACGATGCCGGGAACCACTCCATAGAGCACGGCGGCCAAAATGACCATTGACACGGCCAAGGCGGCGATGGAGCCGCGAAGGTCTGCCTGAGGCGTCTGATGGGGGAAACGGCGGTAGTAGTAGACCAGAACCAGGGCGGGAACGCACAGCAGGTTCAGCAGGTGGACACCGATGGAAAGGCCGGTCATATAGGCTATGAGCACGAGCCAGCGGTCACTGTGGGGCTCGTCGGCATGCTCTTCCCATTTGAGGATGAGCCAGAAGACCACGGCCGTGAACAGTGAGGAATAGGCATAGACCTCGCCTTCGACCGCACTGAACCAGAACGTGTCACTGAACGTGTATATCAGAGCGCCCACAAGACCCGATGCCTCGACGGCAATGAGCTTCGCCGGGGTCAGCGCATCCCAGCTGCCGGCAAGCAACCGCCGCGTCAGATGGGTGATACTCCAGAAAAGGAACATGATTGTGAGGGCTGAGAACAGCGCACTCATCGTGTTGACCATGTATGCCACTTGTGAGGGGTCGCTGGCAAACTGTGAGAAAAGATTGGCCGTGAGCATAAAGAAAGGTGCTCCCGGCGGGTGACCCACTTCGAGTTTGTAGCCTGTGGTGATAAACTCAGGACAGTCCCAGAAACTGGCTGTCGGCTCAATAGTGGAGCAATAGACAAAGGCAGCTATCAGAAATGATAGCCAACCGAGCAGATTGTCCACTCGCTTAAACTGTTTCATTCGTCGAATTGATATTGTTTTTAAATAACTATAGTTCTTTAATGTGCGTACAAAGGTAATATAAATAAGGTTAGATAAGAAGTATTTCATTATTTTTAACGCCAGCCGCCATGTTTGCCGGATGGTCTGCGGAAAGAAGACGGATGTTCAGCGGAATGGCGACGGACATTGTATCATAATGGGGAGCATATCCCGGTCAAAGGCTATGTTCCCCATTCAGGCATACCATATTATATATATAAGCGGCGTCACACGGTTATCTCGCCCGAGCCGTAACACCGGTGATGACGCTCATCATATACCACACAGAACTGGCCCGGCGCCACTCCCTGCATCGGCTGGTCCGCATGGACGACATAGCGGCCGTCGCCCAGCGTCTCGAGCGTGGCGGGATGGTAGCCCGCCGTGTGGCGTATCTTGAACGTCACGCGCTCCATCGCGACAGGAACGGTAAGGAAATGGAAGTCGCAGATGGGGAAGTCCTTGCGGTAGGCCGTCTGCGGTTCAAACCCGTGACTGACGTAGAGGACATTCGCCGCCATGTCTTTCTTGACCGCATACCACGGGCCGCCGCCGAAACCGAGGCCATGGCGCTGGCCTATCGTGTGGAACCAGAGACCGCGGTGGGTGCCAATCTTGCGTCCCGTCTCCAGCTCGACAACGTCGCCGGGCTGCTCGCCGAGATAGCGGCGCAGGTATTCGTTGTAGTTTATCTTGCCAAGGAAGCAGATGCCCTGCGAGTCCTTGCGGCGCGCGTTGACGAGATGTTCGCGCTCGGCGATGGCGCGCACCTCACCTTTCATGTAATGGCCGATGGGGAACAGAGCCTTGCGCAGCTGCCAGTCGTATATCTGTGCGAGGAAATCGGTCTGGTCCTTGACCGGATCGGGGCTTGTCACGAGCCACTTGCGGCCCTCGCCATCCAGCTCCGTACAGGCATAATGGCCCGTGGCAATGAGGTCGTAGTCGTGGCCGCGCTTCTCGTGAAAGGCTCCGAACTTTATCAGCCGGTTGCACATCACGTCGGGATTGGGCGTAAATCCCGCCTTCACCTTCTCCATCGTATATCGTGTCACGCGGTCCCAGTATTCCCGATGACAGTCCACGACATCCAGCCGGCAGCCGTAGCGGGTAGCCATTTCGAGGTCTTCCTCGCTCGTACAGTCCCATTCGGCCTCTTCCTCCGGCCCTATCTTTATGTAGAAACAGTCGGGCGTGAGTCCCTGCTGCGCCAGTTCATGCACAACCACGGCGCTGTCGACACCGCCCGAGAGCAGCACGGCAATCTTCTTGCCGGCAAGGTTTTCCGTTGTCTTCATCATTATATTAATAAACGCTGAGGTGCAAAGTTAATCAAAAAAGCCGTAACGGCTGGACGGCACGGCCGTTTTTCTTCAAAAAAGCCTCAGAACCGAGGGCGTCGCACGTGACGAACAATCATACGCGCACCCGCAATGTAGGGCCACGGCCCTACTTACATAGCCCCGCGCCGTTCGTGCGGCAAAGTAAAACAACTTATTTTACCCGGTAATATAACTTATTTTACCGACCAATATAAGTTATTTTACTCACCAATATAACTTATTTTACTTTGCCACTCGTGCGCTATGAACGGACGTCGGCGGCCGGAACGTGCGGACGACCGGCGTTAAATAAGATTAAATAAGTGACGGGAAGCATTGCCATACGGACGGAATGGCGTATATTTGCGATATCAAAATGATATCAAACTAAAGCTCGTAAGATTATGGAAAAGAAGGAATTTACGTTCAACGGAACAACACTCAACGGCTTCCTCATGCTGTTTGTCAACATCGCCCTGACCCTCGCTGCCATTGCCGCCATCGTGTGGGGCATCATCATCGACAACAGTCTGACCGGGATTTATGTCGGTGCAGGACTCGTGACGCTCATCGCCACCTTTATAATATGGTTCGGATTCGTGATGCTCGAACCGGGTGAAGGCCGCGTGATGGTGCTCTTCGGAGAATACAAAGGCACGTTCACAAAGACGGGCTACTACTGGCAGAACCCTTTTCTCACGGTGAAGAAGGTGTCGTTCCGCTCGCGCAACATAGACGTGGAGCCCATCAAGGTGAACGACAAGACCGGCAATCCCATCATGATCGGCCTCATACTGGTATGGAAACTGAGCGACGCATACAAGGCGATGTTCGAAATCGACTCGCAGACAATGGCACAGTCGGGCGCCAGCCAAGGCAATCAGGTGTCCATCGGGGCGTCGTCGCTGACGGGAATCATGAACGCGCTGGAGAATTTCGTGCGCACACAGAGTGACGCCGCACTGCGTCAGGTGGCCTCGCTCTATGCCTACGACGACACCGACAGCAACACCGACGAGCTGACCCTGCGCAGCGGCGGCGACGAAATCAACGCCCAGCTGGAGGAAAAGCTGAACGACCGTCTGGCTATGGCGGGCATAGACATCGTCGAGGCACGCATCAACTATCTGGCATACGCCCCCGAGATAGCCGCCGTCATGCTGCGCCGCCAACAGGCATCGGCCATCATCACGGCCCGCGAGAAGATTGTCGAGGGAGCGGTGTCGATGGTGAAGATGGCTCTGAACAAGCTGGCCGACGAGGAAATCGTGGAACTGGACGACGAGAAGAAGGCGGCAATGGTGAGCAATCTGCTCGTCGTGCTCTGCGGCGACGAGTCGGCCCAGCCCGTCGTAAACACCGGAACGCTCAATCACTAAATATGGCGGCAAAGAACGAGAAGGCGAAAACCAAGAGTTTCATCCTCCGCATCGACAGCGAGACGATGGATGCCATCGAGGCGTGGGCCGCTGACGAGTTCCGCTCGACCAACGGCCAGCTGCAGTGGATCATCGCCGAAGCGCTGCGCAAGGCCGGCCGGATGCCGAAGAAGCGGAAGGCGAAGCCGAAGGAGGAGAAAGAATAAGCCCGACAACACGTCAGGCATGACACCGATACAACACAACTATAAATCTCAAAAGATGATTTCATTCGGAAACAACAGCAAATCAGGCGTGGACATAAGAATGACGCGCTCGGCCGAGGGCACTGCCTTCGAAATAGCAATAGCAACCATCAATATCTGTATGTGGATTATGATTGCATATCTCTGGAGGCATCTGCCGGAACAGATTGCCATACATTTTGACGTCACCGGCACGGCCGACGGCTGGGGAACCAGATGGATGATGCCGCTGACCAGCCTCATCGGCTCGTTCGTGTCGGCACTGCTTTGCTTCAGCGCATACCGTCCCTCGCGCTACATCAACATGCCGTTCGAGATGAAAAATCCGGCGCAGCACATTGCGGCGGTGCGGATGGTGAGGATTCTCGGCGTCATGATATCACTGATGTTCCTCTGCATTGCATGGGGCATGGCCGGAAATGCCGTCGCCGGCAGACTCACCATAGGCTTGGTCGTGGCCACAATCGCGGTCACGGCATGGTACACGGCAAGGATAAGAAGATTGGGACATTAATCAGACGCAATTAAGTCTACATAGTGCAAACGCAAAGACGCTAAAACGCAAAGTTTTTGTATGTGACCATACATGACACTTTGCGTTTTAGCGTCTTTGCGTTTGCACTATATAAACAGCAAAACCATCCTTCTCAGAACGCCTCGCGGTATTTGTTCTCGTCCTTGTCGTCGAGCATGCTGAGGTAGGACTGGTAGCGGCTTTCGGCGATATAGTGGTCCTCCAGCGCGCGGAGCACGGCACATCCGGGCTCGTGGCGGTGGGTGCAGTTGCTGAAACGGCAGTCACGGGAGAAATGGAATATGTCGCGGAAATAGCCCGTCAGCTCTTCCGGCTCGATGTCGAACGTTCCGAAACCTTTTATTCCGGGCGTGTCGATGATGTATCCGCCATCCGGAAGGGGCAGCATCTCGCTGAACGTGGTGGTGTGCATGCCCGTGTTGTGGGCGTCGCTGATTTCGGCCGTGCGCAGGTTTACGCCGGGAAGGAGGCTGTTGATCAGCGTAGACTTGCCGACACCGCTGTTGCCGCTGAGCACGGTGATGCGCCCGGCGAGCATCTTCCGTAGCTCATCGACGCCGCTGCCGGTGGCCGCCGAGATTTCGCGGCACTCATATCCGATGTTCTCATACAGCGCGATGACCATCTCCTGATACCGCCGCTCGTCGTCCGTGAGCAGGTCGGTCTTGTTGAAGACGAGCACGACGGGTATGCGGTAGGCCTCGGCCGAAGCCAGAAAGCGGTCGATGAAGGTCGTGCTGGTCTGCGGCCGGTTGACCGTGACGACGAGCAGGGCCTGGTCGACGTTGGCGGCGATGATATGGCTCTGCTTCGAGAGGTTGGGCGACTTGCGGATGATATAGTTGCGGCGGTCGCTGATGGCGGTGATGAAAGCCGTCCCCTCGGCGTTCTCGACAATCTCCACGCGGTCGCCGACGGCCACGGGATTGGTGCTCCGGATGCCTTTCAGCCGGAAATTTCCCTTTATCTTGCTGTCCACCATACGGCCGTCATCCGTCTTCACGGTGTACCAGCTTCCGGTGTTTCTTACTACTAAACCGAACATTTGTGAATTTTGAATTATGAATTATGAATTACGAGTTGTCGCTGCGCGATTACGAATTGTTCAATTATGAATTACCACTGAGCTTGTAAAGTCCAAGTCAACAACCTGTCAAGTCCAGGCCAACAACCTGTCAAGTCCGCGTCAACAGGAAACCACAATAAGCAACTCTGACGAACCACCATTGCAATTCGTAATTGAACAACTCGTAATCGCGCAGCGACAACTCGTAATTCGTAATTCCAAATTCGTAATTTCTACACTGTCATGATCTCCTTGTTCTTCGCAGCGAGCAGGTCGTCCACCTGCTTGATGAACTTGTCGTGTATCTTCTGCAGGTCGTTTTCGGCGTCCTTTTCTACGTCTTCAGAGAGTCCGTCCTTGATGGCCTTCTTCAGTTTGTCCTTCACCTCGGCGCGCACGTTGCGGATCTGCACCTTGATGTTCTCGCCGTATTTGTTGCACTGCTTTGCCAGTTCGCGGCGGCGTTCCTCCGTGGGCTGCGGTATTCCAAGGCGGATCATCTCGCCGTTGTTCTCCGGTGTGATGCCCACGTCGCTGTCCATGATGGCCTTTTCGATGCTGCGAATCATCTTCTTGTCCCACGGCCGTATGGCGATGGAACGGGCATCGGGCGTTGTCACTGTGGCTACCTGATTGAGCGGAACCATGGAGCCGTAGGAGTCTACTCTCACACCGTCGAGGATAGCGACGTTGGCACGGCCTGCGCGCACGCGTGACAGCTGCTCGTCAAGATACATCACAGCCATCTCCATCTTCTCTTCGGCCGAAGCCAATGTTTCTTTTACGTCTATCATAATATATAATAATGTGTATTTGTTTGTCTTATACGGTCTTTATGCGGGTCGCATTTCGTTTTACAAATTTAATTATTTAATTCCGTACCGACAAACATTTAATGTTTTTTTTCAATCCGGGTGGCAAAATCGCCATTTTTCCGCCGCCTTTCCCGTCCACTCCGGCCTGCCTCCACCGTTACTCACGCCTCTTCACTCATCACAAAAACTCACCGTCCGAAAGTAATCACGCCTCTTCACCAATCACTCTGAGCTCTGACATCAGGTAATAATAATATCACGGATTTTAACACTTGAAAATTTCAATTCTGGAGAGCGGCAAAGCCGGAATCTTGACATTTCGCCTCCTCGGCCGTCCCGTTTCCCGCTGATTGCGGAGCCGGGAGGCCCTTACGGTTCTGCGACGGGGCCGCTTTCGCATCACGGCGGGGCCGCCGTTGCAATGCAACGAGGGCCCCGCCGCAAGGCCGGGAGGGCCTTACGGCAGAACAAAAGAGGACAAAAAGTTGCACACTTTCGTAATTTCAGCGATAACGTTCAGGTGTTCAGACACTTAAAGATGCACGCGCAAAACTCGCGAATTTGCGGCCAAAAGATTTTTGTTTCAGAAAAACGCAAGGATTTGAAGGCATTTGTCGGGATAATTCTGAGTTTTTAACAGTTAGCTCTCAACGCAAAGAAACAAAGGCGCGAAGATTTCTTTTTTTAGGGGGGAGGGGAAGCTTCTCGCCTTAACGCCTTTGCGCCGAAAAGAAATCATCTGTTCCACCGGCGTTTCGGCCGCCTTTTCAGAATATCATTACTGCCTGAAAACGCAAACGCAGTTATATTTTCTAAACTTTGTGAAAATCTTGGAAGACATTCCAGATATCACTATCTTTGCATCAGAAGAAAAGTTATTCAAAGAGAAGTTCTCTCCCGTAAAACCCTATAAACAAAGAACGACATGACAAGAATAGCCAACAACCTGACTGAGCTTATCGGCGGCACACCGCTGCTCGAACTGGGCAAATATTCAGCCCTGAGGGGACTCTCCACCCCCATCATAGCCAAAGTGGAGTACTTCAATCCCGGCGGAAGCGTCAAGGACCGCGTCGCGCTGGCCATGATAGAAGACGCCGAACGCAAGGGCCGGCTCCGGCCCGGGGCGACAATCATCGAGCCCACCAGCGGCAACACCGGCATCGGACTGGCCCTCGTGGCCGCCGTCAAGGGCTACCGCCTCATCCTCACCATGCCCGAGACCATGAGCGTCGAACGCCGCAGCCTCGTCAAGGCCTACGGAGCCGAAGTGCGCCTCACGCCAGGTGACGAAGGCATGGCCGGAGCCATCCGCGTGGCCGGAGAGCTGCGCGACAGCATTCCCGGAGCCGTCATACTCCAGCAGTTCGAGAACCCGGCCAACCCGCTGCGCCACTACGAGACGACGGCCGACGAAATCTGGGCCGACACCGGCGGCCACGTTGATGTCTTCGTGGCCGGTGTGGGCACGGGCGGAACCGTATCAGGCGTCGGACGGAGGCTGAAGGAGCTGAATCCGGAGGTCAGGATTGTGGCCGTAGAACCGCTGTCGTCACCCGTCCTCAACGGCGGAAAGGCCGGACCGCACAAGATTCAGGGCATCGGCGCGGGCTTCGTCCCCGCCATCTACGACGCCACTGTCGTTGACGAAGTCATCGACGTCGGCAATGACGACGCCATAAGTGCCGGCCGTCAGCTTGCCGCCACCGAGGGACTGCTCGTCGGAATATCCTCCGGAGCGGCGGCGGCAGCGGCGGCGGAGATTGCCCGCAGGCCGGAATTTGAGGACAGACGGGTGGTCGCGCTGTTGCCGGACACGGGTGAGAGATACCTCTCGACGGTGCTCTACGACTTCGACGGCTATCCGCTATAAAGACAGGACGCAGACAATGGAAGCGCCGGCAAAAAGCACACCGGCGCCACTCCACACACATTCCTGACACGGACGGGAAACTGTCCATGTCAGGAATGTGCGTGAATGTACGGCAAATAAAACGGCATTTATTTGGTAATTCAGCTGATTTACAGTATCTTTGCAGGATATAAACCTGCAGAATTACTACTAATGCGCATAAGATTATACATCATGGCGGCCATCATGGCCATGCTCCCGTCCGTCTGTACACAGGCACAGAAGACGCATGACCCGGATGACGGCAAATACACAATAGACCGACCGCTCATCTATGAGGATATCTGGGACCTTCCGCCATACACGTTCCTCAACAAGGACGGAGAGCCAAGCGGGTTTAACATTGACCTCATAAAGACAATACTGAGAAAACTCGACATTCCATATATCATACGGCTCAAACCCACCGCCGACGCCTACAGCGACCTGAAAGACGGACGGTCTGACCTCATGCTGGGCATGTACACCGACTATCACTCACAGTTCGGACGCTACGGAACGTCCATCGTCGGACTCTTCACCCACGGTGTGGCCCACCCAAGACACGACAAACCGCAGATAAAGACGGCAGAAGACCTGAAAAACTACAAAGTCGTCATGCAGCGGAACAGCGTCAGCCACCGGTATATGGTCACAAGCGGCATGGAGGAATACACGCAGCCGACCGACGACATCAACGACGCCATCCTCCGGCTGGCCGCACGCGACAGCGGCGAGGTGCTGTGGAACACGCTCTCGCTGGAATACACCATGAGAAAATACAACCTTGACAACTTTGAGATAACACCGGTCAACATCCCCAACGGCGAATACCGCTTCATGTCACATGACGAGCGTCTGCTGGAGATGATTGACAGCGTCTATGAAGTCATGATGGCCAACGACGAACTGCCGGCCATACGCCGCCAGTGGTTCTACCCGAACGTGAAACAGAGCGGCATACCGGAGTTCGCATGGTACATAGCGGGCGGACTGATGCTCGTCGTCTATAACGTTGTCTACCGGCTGAGGGAGAACAGCGTCAACCGGATCAACGACAATCTCACCAAACGTCTGACACTCTATATGCGCTCCAGCAAGATACAGATGTGGGCTTACGACGTCGGACGCGAAAGGTTCATCACGT
The DNA here is from genome assembly GCA_900553965.1 of uncultured Prevotella sp. Taxonomy (GTDB): domain Bacteria; phylum Bacteroidota; class Bacteroidia; order Bacteroidales; family Bacteroidaceae; genus Prevotella. The sequence continues at coordinate 7,517 of USFX01000030.1, read as the reverse complement.
TCTCGCCGGAAGGCAAGGCCATCGAGGAATACACGCGGAACAGCTTCTCCGTCTTTTTCAATCACGACGACTTCATCACAATCTGCGAAGCGCTGAACGACGTCAAGGAAAACCGCACACGGACGAAAACAATCCAGGCGCGGTGTCACCGTCCGTCCAAACCGTCAGACGAGCACTACTTCAACATGACCATATCGGTGCTCCGCCGTAAAAACGACCGGGCAGCGATGCTCCTCGTCACGCAGCACAACATAACGGAAGAGAGGCGGAAATACATAGAGCAGAAGAACATACAGCTCAAATTCCAGACCGTGTTCAATGCCGTCAACATCGACATGGGCCTCTACGACAGCGAGGGAAAGCTCATCGACCTGAACGCAAAGGCCATGAGGACGCTGCGCGCCGGCAAGGTTCCGGAGAAGCTGGCCACCATACCGGAGATATTCACCGACGGCATGCAGATGGACACGGACAATCCGAAGACCGTCTATGCCACGGCCATTGTGGAACACGACAAGAGCCTTAAGAACATCCTCCCGGAGAACATAAGGTTTTACGAATACATCGTGCAGCCCATCTTCTACGGCGGAAAGCTCATCCGCTATTTCCTGACGGGCCGCGATATGACCGAACTGGCTGACAACATCAACAACGAAAGATACAAGGAAAAACTCATCAGGGAAAGCATTGAGAAACAGGAAGAGTACGTACGGAACATAAACTACGACCTTGAGGTGAGCCACACCTGGCTCACACGCTACTATCCGGCCACAAAGATGCTGGAGATAACCCACGACCCGCACAAGCCCGCCATGCGGCTGTCACAGATAAGGTGTCTGCGCGTGCTGGACGAAAGCTGCCGCGACGATGTGATAAGGCTCATGAACAGCATGGACAAATACCGGGCCGGAAAATTTGAGATAAAGGTCAAGACCGTCTTCTCAGACAACAGACAGCGCGAGCTATACCTCCATCTGGCCGGAATTCCCATCTTCGGCAGCGACGGAAGGATTGACCACTACTACGGACTTTGCCGCAACATCAGCAAGATGGAGGAGACGGAACGGCAGCTCAAGCTGGAAATGGAGAAGGCCCGGGACGCCGAGACGGTGAAGAACGCCTTCGTCAAGAACATGAGCTATGAGATACGCACCCCGCTCAACGCCGTGATGGGATTCGCCGAGCTGTTCGAAATCGACCACGCACCGGAAGACGAACCGATTTTCATGAACGAAATAAAAAAGAACTCCAACCTCCTGCTGCGCATCGTCAACGACATTCTGACGCTCTCACGCATCGACTCCGACATGATCGAGATAACCACTTCGCCCATTGACTTCGCCGAAATATTCGCAGCCCACTGCATGAGCGGATGGACACGCGAGCTCGCCGAAGGTGTGAAGACATCCATAGAAAGCCCGTACGAACACCTCGTGGTGGACATCGACGCCAACCATCTGGGCCAGGTGATAGAGATAATCACGTCTAATGCGGCCCACTTCACCCACAACGGCACTATCTGCGCAAAATATGAATACCACCACGGCGAGCTGACCATCAGCGTGGAAGACAGCGGCGAGGGCATCGAAAAAGACGTACTGAACTCCATGTTCCAGAAGATGGACTTCTTTGAAGACGTCGACCACTGCTGCATCCGCCTGCAGCTGCTAATCTGCAAGAGGCTCATAGAGAAGATGGGAGGACGGATGGACATCGAGTCTGAAGCCGGCTACGGCACGACAGTATGGATCTCCATCCCATGCAAGGCTCTGACAACAAAGAAAAAGAACATCCTTACTTAGAGAAAAGCCAATATGACAATATCCGTTTCAAGATACATCGCGGCCCGCGCCACCATCATCATTGCCCTGATGGCAGTCTGCATGACTGCCGCCACGGCAAAGCCGGACACTACGCGCTACACCCGGGAGAATCCGCTGCGCATCGTTTCCGACTGGAATTTCGCGCCGTATGAATATACCAACGACAGCGGAGAGCCGGAAGGATACAACATCAGCATCCTTACGTCCATACTCGACCGTCTCGACATTCCATACGTTTTTGTACTACGGAAGCTGGACCACGCCGTGAGCATGTTCAACCAAGGCAAGGCTGACCTCATGATAGAACCGGTCTACAGCCGCAGCAAACCCGACGGGAAACGGTTCTACAGCCGCAAAACGCTCGCGCCATATAAGGTCAAGGTGGCATACAGGCGCGGCACAAAGCCGCTGAAAGACCTCAGTAAGCTGGAACCGGAGGACACTCTGATACTCAAGAAATATGATTACGCGACGAAGATGATACTCGCCCGCGACGACATCAGCCGCCGCCAGATTGTCTTCCGCTCACCCCGGGCAAGTCTTCAGGAACTTGCCAGCAGTGACAGACAGTATTTCGTATGGGGCGAGAAACCAATCGAGAAGATGCTGAAAGAGCTCAATATCACCGACATTGAGGTGGGAGAAATCGACATCCCGGCCGGCGAGATGCGCTTCGTGAGCCACGACAAAAGGCTCATAGAGATTCTTGACGAGCAGTTTGCACGCATGGAACAGCAGGGAACGGTGAACAAACTGAAGAACAAATGGTTTCACCCGGACATTGACGACAACGACGCATCGCCTGTGGTGCTCATCATTATCATCGCAGCGGCTATTCTGGTAATTGTCACGGTGATTGCGAACCGCATCATAACCGCACGCATCAGGAAAAGCACACAGCTCACAGTTGAAAAGAACAACATCATGCAGGCAGCCTTGAAGATAAGCCGCCAGAACGTGATATGCACCAATCTGAAGACCGGACGCATCAGCAACGTCTACGGAAACCATGTCCCGGAAACCGGAATCAAGCTCAGCCAGTATAGCGAGCGGATACACCCGGAAGACCGGCAGAAGCTGAAGGACGCCGCCCAAAACATCTCCGGCTCCACGGAGAACAGTCCGGTGGAATATATCTACCGCTGGAACGCCGGAACGGAGGACGCTCCTGTCTGGCGGATGATACACTGCAACTCCATCCGCGAGGCCAAACGGAACGGCAAAGTGGCCAACATCATCAGCACGCTGACGGACATCACCGACGACCTCGCCAACGAACAACAGGCCGGCGAGACCGCCATGACCTACAGCAGCATATTTGAAATGACCATAACGGGACTCTCGCTCCACGACAGCCGCGGCTTCCTCATCGACGCCAACAGGAGAATGAGGGAACTGCTACGCTTCAATACGCCGAAGGACGAGTTCTACTACAACAAATGCTGGCTTGATTTCCCATCGATAAAAGACGCCGTCGGCTCCTCAGATATGACGGAAGTACACTTCTGCACGAAGATTGACGTGCCGGAAAGGAATGTCTCCGAATATGTTGAGATACGTCTACGCCCCATCCGGAACGAAGAAGACGAACTGGTATATATCCTCATCGCCCTCCGTCCCATCAGCGAAGAACGCGATCTTTATCAGCTACGGAAGAAGAACAACGACACTCTCAGAGACATCAGACAGGCCGCCACACGGGCCGAGGAAGAGCTTATGTATCTGCTGGAGGAAAGCAAGACAAGGGTTTGGCGCGCGTCGTTCGCAGACAGGACCGTTTCTTTCTACAAGGGACTGCACAATCAAGGCGTCACCATCAGCATGGACCGGATCATCGAATGCACCATCAACGAGGACGACAAACCGCTGATCCGCAACTTCATAGACCCGCCGCACGACAGCGTGACGACCAAGACGGCCGTGCTGGTTCTGCGGAACATGTTCGAGAACGACGGGAAGAAGCGCTGGTATTCCATGAACCGCATGCCGAACCACGACAGCAACGGCAATGTCATAGGCACTTTCGGCCTGATCCGCGACGTCACCGAACTGATTGAAACGCAGGAGAAACTGAAGCAGGAGACGCTGCGGGCCAACGAGTCGGAACGCCAGAAAAGCATGTTCCTCGCCAATATGAGCCACGAGATACGCACGCCACTGAACTCCATCGTCGGCTTCTGCGACCTTCTCCAGACCATCGACGCTCCGGAAGACCGCAAGGAATTCCTCCGCATCATACGCAACAACTGCAGCATGCTACTGCATATCATCAACGACGTGCTCATCATATCGTCAATGGACACCGACGGACTGACCATCGAGCCGCACGACGTTGACTTCGCCGCAACGTTCGACGACGTCTGCGCCACGTTCGTCCAGCAGGTCAGCGAGAATGGGATTGAGCTGATAAAGGAGAACCCCTACCGCTCGCTGCGCACGAAACTGGACAACGACAGAATCCAGCAGGTCATCGTCAACTTTATGACCAACGCCATAAAGCACACCCGTCAGGGCCACATCCGCGTGGGCTACCGGATCGAGGAAGGCGGAATCAGAATCTATTGCGAGGACACCGGCAGCGGAATACCCAAGGAGAAGTGTGAAGACGTATTCCGCCGCTTCGTCAAGCTCAACGATTTCGTCCAGGGAACGGGCCTCGGCCTGAGCATCTGCAAGGCCATCGCCGACAGTTGCGGCGGCCGCATCGGAGTTGACTCGGAGCTGGGAAAGGGCTCGACATTCTGGATATGGATTCCGTGTGACATAGAGAATGTAGAAAAAAAAGACTAGATTGACCAAACAACTGAAAAAACAATATAAGGAAAGATATGCAAAAGAGTAAATACGTTCTGGCCAACGAGCGAGACTTGTTATGGGGACTCACGGTGAGTACCGTGGGTTATGAAGAGATTGCACCGGGTGACCCCTATCCCACCCGCGGTCATGCCGACGGCTATTACTTTCATGTGGATGAAGGCCGGGAGCTCAACGAATATCAGCTTCTCTATGTTCCGGAAGGCGGCGGAGTGTTCCGCAGCGCCACTATAGAAGAGACGGAAATCCACGAAGGAGACATGTTCCTGCTCTTTCCGGGCGAGTGGCACACCTATCACCCGAAGCCGGACACGGGCTGGAAGAGCTATTGGATAGGCTTCAAGGGAAAAAACATCGACGACCGCGTGCTCCATGGCTTCCTGCGCAAGGAAAAACCCATCTATCATATCGGCTTCTCCCATACCATTGTCCGCCTCTACGAACAGGCATTGGGTGCCGCACAGGAAGAACAGGCATACGCCCAGCAACTCCTGGCCGGCATTGTCAACCATATCATAGGAACGATGTATTCTCTCGAACGCAACATTGAGCTGAACAAGAACCATGCCCACATCGACATGGTGCGCCGAGCACGGTTGCGCATCTACGACGCGCTGGAGAGCAGCCTGACCATACAGCAGATTGCGGAAGAGCTGGGCGTGAGCTACTCCAACTTCCGGAAACTCTTCAAGGAATACACCGGTCTCTCTCCCGCCACATACCAGCAGGACCTCAAGCTCCAACGGGCAAAGGAACTGCTGAGCACGACCAACCTGAGCATTAAGGAGATTGCATACCGCCTCAACTTCGATTCGCCCGACTATTTCTCCGCAAAGTTCAAGATAAAGACGGGCCGCAAGCCGAGCGAGATGAGAGACAGAAGATGATACGTAGGACCATCCGGGTGGGCTCATGGCCTCCTCCCGGCCTCCCCCAAGGGGGAGGTGCCTTCGGAATGACAATATTGCAACCAATGGAAAACGGCGTGTGAAAGTACAACAAGACCCAAGCATAAACGAAACGTGCCGGAAATCATGTTCAAACATGGTTTCCGGCACGTTTCGTTATAGCCGAACTGTCTTAGAAAGACAATGTCATCATCAGAAAAGGAAGGTGCGCTCCAGCCAGTAGACACCGATTCCGGCAAGATAGCCGACAAAGGCAATCCACGTGATGCGCTTCATATACCATCCGAAGGTGATTTTCTCCAGACCCATGACCACCACTCCGGCGGCGGAACCGATGATGAGCATCGAACCGCCGACGCCGGCACAATAGGCCAGCAGCTGCCAGAAGATGCCGTCGACGGCCATATCTCCGGTGGGAGCAACGGGATACATACCCATACATCCGGCCACAAGAGGAACGTTGTCGACGATGCTCGACAGGACGCCGATGATGCCGGTGACCATATAGTGGTTGCCGTCGAAAGCGACATTGAGGCCCTCGCCCAGCATGGTCAGCACGCCGATTGTCTCAAGACAGGCCACGGCCATGAGTATGCCGAGGAAGAAGAGAATCGTTCCCATGTCGATGCGGGTGAGCATCTTGGTGATGCGCTTCTGCGTTCCGTCCTCGTCCTCCTCGCCATGAGAGCGGTAGAAGAGCTCGGTCACGGTCCAGAGCACACCCAGAACGAGCAGGATGCCGACGAACGGGGGCAGGTGGGTGATGGACTTGAAGATGGGGACGAAGATCAGACCGCCCACACCGAGTATGAAGACCGCCTTGCGCTGTGATGCCGACAGAACCTCGTCGGCCTCTGCGGACGCATCGTCATTGCCGGCGGCGACAAAGCTGCCCTTCAGCGAGAGCGACAGAATGTAGGCAGGGATGACCATCGAAACGATTGAGGGTATGGTGATTTCGGTTATCACGCCCAGCGCCGTTATCAGTCCCTTGTTCCAGAGCATGATTGTCGTGACGTCGCCGATGGGCGAGAAAGCGCCGCCAGAATTGGCCGCGATGACCACGAGTGAGGCGTAGATGATGCGGTCCTTGTGGTCGGACACCAGCTTGCGCAGAATCATAATCATGACGATGCTCGTCGTCAGATTGTCGAGAATGGCCGACAGTATGAACGTCAGCACGGCGATGCGCCACAGCAGGGCTTTCTTGCTCTGGGTCTTGAGGAGGTCGCGCACGAAATTAAATCCGCCGTTCTGGTCGACCACTTCGACGATGGTCATTGCTCCCATGAGGAAGAACAGCGTGGTGGCCGTGCTGCCGAGATGCTTCTCCATCACCTCGCTTACGGCCTGTGCGGCGTGTTCACCTACTGCACCGGCTATGTAGCTGCCGGGATCCAGCATGAAGAGTGTCCAGCAGAACACGAACATCAGCAGGGCGATGGCCGCCTTGTTGATTTTTGTCAGGCTCTCGATGGCTATGCAGAAATAGCCGAGTACGAAAACGATGACAATTCCAAGAGTTAATGTTGTCATTTTGCTTTAGGGTTAATTTGTTTTTAAGTTTGTTTTTTCGCTATGCAAAAATAATACTAACGAGAGCAATGCAAATTTATTTGCTGATTGCCGAGTGCAGCTTATTTTATGCAAAGGTAATAATAAAATCGGTACGCGCAAGCCCGAGCCCGACGAAATGTTACGTAATCGTTTTCTACACGCACCGGATGGAGCGATGACCACCTTTTTATATATGCGGAGACCACCTTATTACATAAGCTGAGACCACCTTTTATATATAATATAAACGAAAAGGTGCAAAGCGCAAAGAATTATTGTCATACAATTAAAGTTTCGGAAGTTTGGAACATGTGCGCCCTGAAAGGGCTGTGCGCTTGCTGAGGGTGTTGCAGAACTCGCATGGAAGCCTTTAAGTGGGGTAACCTTAGTCCCCTCCTTTTGAAGGAGGGGTTAG
>USFX01000029.1 GCA_900553965.1 uncultured Prevotella sp. | reverse complement strand
CCAGAACGCTCTCTTTTTTGCATGCCGTACAGGAGAAAAGCGCCCGAAAACGGCCCCCAAATGAGCTAAAACGAAAATTTTAGCGAGGGTGATTTTGTAAAAATACGGGAGCAATGATAAATTCGGCAACTAAAGTGTTCAAAATCGCAAAAAGTACGACCATTTGTAATTTTGGACACTCTTTCCTCCGGTCACACCCGTAATCGGCGCATATTTCTGCCGAAAAGTTTTCATAATAGACAAAAAATAAGTAACTTTCGGCGTTTTTAAAAGACTATAGACTGAAACGGAAATGACTAAGTTAAGAACTTTAACGAAAAGCCTGATGATGCAGGCGGCTGCGCTCGTCATCGCCTCAACAGGCGTAACCACCTCACGCGCACAGATTCTGCAGGCCTCACTGTCCCACTATTCAACCGAAAACGGACTGACCAGCAACGCCGTGTCAGACATCTGTCAGGACGACTACGGATATATCTGGATTGCGACGTGGAACGGACTGTCACGCTTTGACGGCTTCGACTTCTACAACTATCCCACGGGCTACCGCAGCGGCATACCGCTGTTTCACAACCGCATCATGGACATCTGCACAGACCAGTCACAGAATATATGGATGAGGATGTATGACGGGCGTATTTTTGTCCTCAACCGAAGCACGGACCGCATCGAGAACGCTCTGCAGAACACAGCCGGCTATCAGGACATGAAAACCACCCAAAAACTCACCGTGACAAGAAACGGCGACATAATGGCCATCATGAAAAATGACGGTATCTATCGGATGAGACTCGACAAGAACGGAATGAAGACCTCGCTGACAAACACCCGAGGCCTTGAGGCAACTGCCATCGTGGAGGGCTATCATGGCGATATCTGGGTCGGAACGGAAAAAGGCATACACCGCATGAATCCCAACGACGAGACGATTGACAGCAAGGGCATTTTTGAGAACGAGCACATCACATGCATGTATTCAAACGGATACAATATCTACGCCGGGACGCAGTCGGGAAAAATCGTCTCTTTCGCCTACGGACAGACGCCGAGGATTGTTCATGAGGCAGGTTCGGAGATACGCACCATCTTCGTGGACAGCCGCGGGCTGCTATGGTTCGCCACTGCGCGGCCGGGAGTAGCGCGGATGAACATGGAGACGGGTGACATCAAGGTGTTCACACAGAAGGTCCTCGTCCCGGCACACGACTCCAATGTCTCAGAGATGACGGAGGTCGCACAGATTCTATGGGCCAACATGACAAACGGCGGCTTCGGCTACTACAACCGCGAGACTGACGAAATGGAATTCTTCCACAACGACCCGAGCAACACGTGGAACCTGTCTAACACGGTGATGAGCTATCTCGCACTGCCGGAAGGCGTCGTCTGGGAGTCGACGAGCCGCAAGGGTCTGGAGAAACTGGAAATCCTCAAAAAGACAATCATCAGGAAGAAATTCTTCCCGGAAAACAGCACGACAAACAGCAACGAGATACGCGCCATGTACTATGACGAGCCCAACCGCCGGCTGCTCATCGGAAACAAGCTGGGCATGCTCCAGATCATCCGTGACAAAGACACGACGACCATCACCGACGACGGCCAGGGCGGCACGCTCGGACGCATCTACGGTATCGGCAAGGACAGCCACGGAAACTATTGGCTGAGCTCAAAGGGCAAGGGTTTGATACGGCTGGAACCTGCGGCGGGCGGCTACAGGAAGACAGTCTACAGCCATAATCCGAAAGACCCGATGAGCCTCAGCTCGAACGATGCCTACTGCACCGTGGAAGATAAGTACGGAAACATCTGGGTTGCAACCTACAGCGGCGGCGTGAATATCATGACACGCAGCAAGGAGGGACGCACGGTTTTCCTTCACAGCCGAAACGTCATACGCCACTATCCGCGTGGTGCATATAATAAGGTGCGCACGCTGGTGGCCGACCACGCCGGAAACGTCTGGGCCGGAACGACTGACGGTCTGCTGGTCATGTCATACAGGAACAACAGAATTAAGATTCAGACCGTCGCAGACACGGAGAACGGCGAGCACAACCTCATGAGCAAGGACATCGTCGCGCTGGCCTGTGACAACAAAGGCTCCGTCTGGATTGGTACGAACGGCGGCGGTCTGAGCCATACGACGGGACGCGACAAGCAGGGCAACTGGAAGTTTGAGACGTTCGGATGCGACGACGGTCTGCCGTCGGAGGAAATCAAGAGCATCACGTTCGACAAGAAAGGAAAGGTATGGTTCGCCACTGACAACGTGCTCTGCTCGTTCGAGACGGAAAAGCGCATCTTCAGCACGTTCTCCACACTTGACGGCGTTGACAACACCATCTGCTCGGAAGGCGCAGCGATAAGGCTGCCGGAGGCCAACATCATGTTCGGAACACTTGACGGGTGCTATGTCGTCGACAGAAAGAAGCTGAGGAACAACAACGGTTCCATGCTGAAGCTGCGCCTGACTGACTTTTTCTTGGACGACGAGCTGATGAGCCCTCGCCTCAACGGAACTTTCAGCCAGTATGTTCCGGAAAGCAAGGAGGTGGAACTACCCGAGGCCGGAAGCACGTTCACCCTGCGTTTCGCCTCGCTAAACTATCAGTTGCAGCACCGCGTGCATTATCAGTATATGCTGGAAGGGCACGACAAGGAATGGCTGAACGCAGACCGGACACGCACCGCCGTCTATACCGACGTTCCGGCCGGCCGCTACACGTTCAAGGTGAAGGCCTTCCTGCTCGAAGCACCTGACAAATATGACATGCGGACGATAGACATCGTCGTCCCCAACCATTTCCTCCTGTCGTCCGATGCTATCTGGCTCTACATGGCTCTGGCAGTCGCCGCTATGCTCGGTGTCATGTTCTGGCGACAGAAAAAGTTGGCTATGCAGGCAAAACCACAAAGTGAAAAGACGGTGACAGAAACGGAAGAATGACATAATGGACACGAAAATCAAAAAAGTGGGGCAAACACTTGGACGATTGAAATATTCGTGTTATCTTTGCAAATAGAAAAACGGTCGTATCGGTTAGATTGGGATACTCATCAAATAAACCTGAAAACCGGGAATACTTCTCTTGCCAATGGCGGGCCACACCCCAAAAGGGCAGCAGCAATGCCGGTGGATTACAAAGGCGGAGAGCTCCCAAATCTTATTTTAATAGGAGTTTTCATCACATCATCGATACGACCTTACTTTATTTTCCAAACCCTTAATCCTTTATATTATGTTTTCTGGAATAATAGAAGAATTTGCTACCGTGACGGCCATCGTCAAAGACCGGGAGAACATCGACCTGACCCTCAAATGCTCGTTCGTAGACGAGCTGAAGATAGACCAGAGCGTGGCACACAACGGCGTGTGCCTGACCGTGGTCAGAATAGAGAACGGGACCTACACCGTCACAGCCATGAAGGAGACACTTGACCGCAGCAATCTCGGACTGCTCCGCGTCGGCGACAAGGTCAACGTCGAGCGCTCGATGATGATGAACGGCCGGCTCGACGGACATATCGTGCAGGGACATGTCGACCAGACGGCCGTATGCACGGATGTCAAGGACGCCGACGGAAGCACCTACTTCACATTCGGATATGAGGCCGACGCCGAAATGGCGCGCCACGGCTATTTCACGGTCGACAAGGGGAGCGTCACCGTCAACGGCGTCTCGCTCACTGTATGCAATCCGACGGCCTCTTCGTTTCAGGTGGCCATAATCCCATACACACTCGAACACACCAACTTCTGCGACATCATGGTCGGGACGAAAGTCAACATAGAGTTTGACATTATCGGCAAATATATCGCCCGGCTGAACCAATTCTGAACATACGTTAACAGCTCCGTTCCTTATCGAAGAAACGGAGCTTTCTTTCTACTAACTCCGTATATACATATATCTTTTTTTCTGCGTCTGATTATTCTTCATATATTTGCACCGTACAAAACCATAAAGAAAGAATATGAACAGAAGTATCATGCTGTCAGTCATGGTCTTGCTTCTTTTTACGGCCGAAGCCATTGCCGGGAACGGAAAACAGTGGACTCTCGGTGAATGTATTGAGTATGCCATGGCCAACAATATCACACTGAAGAAGACACAACTGGCCCGGATGTCGGCCACCGAAGACCGCAAGCAGGCGTCAGCCGCACTGCTTCCGTCACTGAGCGCGTCGACAAATCAGTCGGTCGGTTACCGCCCGTGGGTGAACGACGGCGTAAGTACGGTGTCCAACGGAACTGTCGCCACGAGCATAAACAAGTCATACTACAACGGAAGCTACGGCATAAACGCCAGTTGGACGGTGTGGAACGGCAACCAAAACCACAACAACATAAAGCTCAGCCGTATTACCGAGAAACAAGCCGAGCTGGATTCTACCGCGACAGCAAACAATATTCAAGAACAGATAGCGCAGCTGTACGTTCAGATACTCTATCTCAAAGAAATGATTGGAGTAACTCGCCATAGCCATGAGACAAGTCTAAAGAACGAAGAACGTGGTCGCGAGATGATGGAAGCAGGCAAAATGTCTAAGGCCGACCTCGCCCAGCTGACGGCTCAGACGGCGCAGGATAAATATAATATGGTGGAAGCGGAAAGCAATCTGGCCAATTATAAGTTACAGCTGAAACAGCTTCTTGAGATAACGGGCGATGAAGAGTTTGACATCAGCAGTCCAACGGCATCGGACGGACAGGCTCTCAGCGACATCCCCGCACTGGCGGCTGTCTATGAGGCGGCCCTCGCCGCACGGCCGGAGATTGAGAACGGACGGCTCGGAATCGAGGCCGGCAAGCTCAGCATCAGCATCGCCAAGGCCGGCAAGCTCCCCACGGTGAGTCTCACGGGCGGCGTCGGAACCAGCACGACGTCAATGAACGACCGCAACTGGGGCACACAGATAAAGACGAACTTCGACGCTTCCGTCGGCGCGACGCTGAGTGTGCCCATCTTCGACAACCGGAAGACGCGCACCGCCATCAACAAGGCACGGCTGCAGCACGAGGAAAGCATCCTCGACCTGCAGGACAAGCAGAAGCAGCTCTACAGTACGATTGAGGGATATTGGCTCGACGCCAACACCAACCAGCAGAAATTCCGCGCCGCAATGGCCAGCACGGAGAGCGAGCAGGCCAGCTATGACCTGCTCAGCGAACAGTTCCGGCTCGGTCTGAAGAACATTGTGGAACTGATGACGGGCAAGACCAACCTCCTCAATGCACAGCAGAACAGGCTGCAGAGCAAGTATATGACAATATTGGACATACAGCTTCTGAACTTCTACAGGGGCGAAACAATGAACATCTAACATACAACTGACGAACATGAAGAAAATAAGCAAAGTGTGGATAGGCATAGCAGCCATCATCGCGGTAGCCGTAGGAGCATGGCTTCTGTCCGGAATGAAGAAGGAACGGCCTATTGAATTTGAGAAAGGCAGCGTGAAACGGGTGAACATCCGCAACAGTATCACCGCCACGGGAACCATCGAACCGGTCACGTCGGTGACCGTCGGTACGCAGGTTTCGGGCATCGTCAGCAAACTGTATGTGGACTACAACAGCACCGTAAAGAAAGGACAGGTCATCGCCGAGCTTGACAAGACCAACCTGATAAGCGAGCTTAATACGGCCAAAGCCAACCTTTCAAGCGCCCAGAGCACGCTGGCATACGAGACGGCGAACTTCAAACGCTACAAGACTCTGTATTCAAAGGGCCTCGTCAGCGCCGATGACTATGAGTCGGCAGAGCTGAGCTATCTCAAGGCAAAGGAGACCGTGGCGTCTTCAAGGGAGACCGTTCAAAAGGCACAGACCAACCTCGGCTATGCCACCATCACCTCGCCGATTGACGGTATCGTTCTTTCGAAAGCCGTCGAGGAGGGCCAGACGGTGGCTGCGAGTTTCAGCACACCTGAACTTTTCACCATCGCACAGGACCTTACCGACATGCGCGTCGTGGCGGACGTTGACGAAGCCGACATAGGCGACGTGAAAGAGGGCGAGCGCGTGACCTTCACGGTGGACGCATATCCCGACGACACATTTGAGGGAACGGTCACACAGGTGCGTCAAGAGGCAACAACGACCAACAACGTGGTGACATACGAGGTTGTCATAAGCGCCCCGAACGCCGACCTGAAGCTCAAACCTGGCCTCACGGCGAGCGTCACCATCTATACGGCAGAGAAGCAGGGAGTGCTCAGCGTGCCCGGCAAGGCATTGCGGTTCTCCCCCACCCCAGAGACCGTAGGCAAATATAAGATTGCCGACAAGAACGGAAAGAACAAGGTGTGGACATTCGACGGCAAGACGCTGACGGCCCACACGGTGCATATCGGCATGTCCGACGGAGTGAACACGGAAATCCTCGGCGGCATAAAAGAAGGCACCGAGGTCATCACCGGCATCACCGAGATAATGGAAGAGGCATCCGACGAGTCTCAACAGGAGCGGTCACCGTTTGCCCCGGGGCCGAGAAAGAACGACAAGAAGAAGTAAGCCATGAGCGGAAAGGATAGAAAAATAGTCATAGAACTAAAGGACGTGAAGCGCCAGTTCATGGTCGGCGACGAGATGGTCCATGCCCTCCGCGGGGTCTCCTTCAAGATTTATGAGGGCGAGTTCGTCACCATCATGGGAAAGTCAGGCTCCGGAAAGTCCACATTGCTCAACCAATTAGGCTGTCTCGACACGCCCACCAGCGGCGAGTACTACTTAGACGGAGTGTCCGTACGCACGATGTCAAAGTCACAGAGGGCCGTACTGCGCAACCGCAAGATCGGTTTCATCTTCCAGAACTATAATCTTCTGGCCAAGACGACGAGCGTAGAGAACGTGGAACTGCCGCTGATGTACAACAGCGGGGTGTCCGCCGCCGAACGCCACGAGCGTGCCGTGGAGGCGCTGAAGGCCGTTGGACTCGGCGACCGGCTCTTCCACAAGTCCAACCAGATGTCCGGAGGCCAGATGCAACGTGTGGCGATTGCACGCGCTTTGGTCAACAATCCGGCCGTGATTTTGGCCGACGAGGCCACCGGAAACCTCGACACGCGCACTTCGTTCGAGATTCTCGTGCTCTTCCAGAAGCTGCACGCCGAGGGCAGGACAATCATTTTTGTGACCCACAACCCTGATATTGCCAATTATTCCAGCCGCAACATCATGCTGAGGGACGGCCGGGTGATCAGCGACGAATACAATAACAACATAATGTCAGCCGCCGAAGGTCTTGCCGCACTGCCGCCGAACACGGACGAATAAAACGACAAGCAAGGACAAATAAGCCACTGAGCACGGACGAATAAAACGCCACGGAACGGCAGACAACAGCAAAACGAGCAACAATGAACTATACAAACCTCTTCAAGATAGCGCTCCGCGCCATAGCCGCCAATAAGACGCGCTCATTCCTGACGGCCTTGGGAATCATCATCGGCATCGGGTCGGTGATAACGATGCTTGCCGTCGGACAGGGAACAAAGCAGAGCATACAGGCCAACATCGCCGAGATGGGCTCGAACATGATCATGATTCATCCCGGAGCAGACCGCCGGGGAGGTGTCCGTCAGGACGCTTCGTCGATGGAAACCCTGAAGATGACGGACTATGAAGCCATCCGCGATGAGTGCAAATACATCAAAGGCATCAGTCCCGTAGTGACCAAGAGCGGCCAGTTCATCTACGGAAACGAGAACACACCGTCGACAATCTACGGCGTCAACCAGGAATATCTCGACATACGTCAGCTCAGCGTGGCCGACGGAGAGATGTTCACGGACGGCGAGATAAAGTCGAGCGCCAAGGTCTGCATACTCGGCCAGACCGTCGTGGACAATCTCTTTCCAGACGGCAGCGACCCCATCGGCAAGGTCGTGCGCTTCAATTCCATTCCGTTCCGCGTCATCGGAGTGCTGAAGAAGAAGGGCTACAACTCTATGGGCATGGACCAGGACGACCTCGTACTGGCTCCCTATACCTCCGTAATGAAGCGTCTGCTCGCCCAGACATACCTCGGCAGCATACAGTGTTCGGCCATCACGGAAGGCGCGACGGACAAAGCAACGGCCGAAATCACCGAAATCCTGCGCCGTAACCACAAGCTCCGCGACGCGACGGACAGCACCGAGGCCGACGAAGACGACTTCAATATCCGCTCACAGGAGGAGCTTGCCTCGATGATGAACTCAACGACAAACATGCTGACCATCCTCTTGGGCTGCGTTGCCGGCATCTCGCTCATCGTGGGAGGCATCGGTATCATGAACATCATGTACGTCAGCGTCACCGAGCGGACCCGCGAGATAGGCCTGAGGATGAGTGTCGGTGCCCGCGGCATAGACATCCTGAACCAGTTTCTCATCGAAGCCATCCTGCTCAGCGTCACCGGCGGCATCATCGGAGTGCTGATAGGTGTCAGCGCCTCCTACGCCATCAAGCTGCTGGCTCACTGGCCCATCGCCATCCAGGCATGGACAATCGTCATGAGTTTTGCTGTCTGCACGTTCACGGGCGTCTTCTTCGGATGGTATCCGGCAAAGAAAGCTGCCCAGCTCGACCCAATAGAAGCCCTGAGATATGAATGACAGAAGCAAGCTCGTCTATCTCATCCACGCGGCGATATGGACCATCATATTCCTGTCGCCGCTCATGTCCTTCAACCACGGAAACGGTGTGAGCCTACGCGAATTTATCCTTTTCAGCGTAGGCCCGTTTTCGCTTTTCGTCGTTTTCTATCTCAACTACCTCCGGCTCGCGCCCCGTTTCTTCGTCACCAACAGGAAACAGTACTTCTGGATCATCAATACCGTCGTCATCATCAGTCTGGGGATTGCACTCCACTACTGGATGACATTCGTCCATCCGCATCCTGCCGACCCTCACAGGCCCAACTTCATGAAACCGCGGCCGGAACCTTTCATCACCATTTTCCTCATCCTGCGAAACATCTTCAACCTCACCGTATCGGCAGCCATAGCCGTGTGCGTCAAACTGGCCTTCCGCTGGCAACAGTCGGAAACCGCGCGCCGCGAGGCAGAAGCCGCCCGCACCGCAGCCGAACTGAAGAACCTGCGCTCGCAGATCAATCCTCACTTCCTTCTGAACACGCTCAACAACATCTACGCCCTGACGGCCTTTGACACCGTCCGGGCGCAGGAGGCCATTCTCGAACTGAGCAAGATGCTCCGCTACGTGCTCTATGACAACGAGGAACAGTATGTCAATCTGGAGAAGGAGGTGATGTTTCTCACCAACTATGTCCGCCTGATGCGCATCCGCCTGAGCTCCGACGTCGACGTACGGATGGACACCGACATCCCCACCCCGTGCCGCATAAGGATTGCGCCGCTGATTTTCATCTCGCTCATCGAGAACGCCTTCAAGCATGGAGTGAGCGCGACACGCCCTTCTTTCATCCACATCAGCCTCAAAGCCGACGACAGAAGCATCACGTTCTCCATCAGGAACAGCAACCATCCCAAAACTGCCGCCGACCGCAGCGGCCACGGCATCGGTCTGCAACAAGTCGCGACACGGTTGAAAATGGCCTATCCGGAAACATACGAATGGACGAAAGGCACGGACAAAGACAACAAGAAATATTCATCAACAATCATAATCTATGACACTAAACTGTGCAATAATTGACGACGAGCCGCTTGCAGCCGACCTTTTGGCCAGCTATGCCGCCAAAACACCGTTCCTCAATCTGAGCGGAACCTACAACAGTGCCATCAGTGCAATAAAAGATTTGCGTGAACATCCGGCCGACCTGATTTTTCTCGACATTCAGATGCCGGAGTTGAGCGGTACGGAATTTGCACGGATATTGCCCAAGGAGACAAAGATAATCTTCACCACTGCCTTCAGCCAGTATGCCGTTGACGGCTATAAGGTCAACGCCATCGACTATCTCATGAAGCCGGTGAGCTACGAAGAGTTTGTCCGGGCCGCGACAAAGGCACTCGAATGGTTCACCGCCGTGCGTCGCAACGAGACCTGTCTGCAGGACCGCTTCATGCTGGTCAAGAGCGACTATAAGCTGATAAGGGTGCCTCTTGACGACATTCTCTACATCGAGGGACTCAAGGACTATGTCCGCATCTATCTCGCCAACGGCGAAAAGATTGTCTCGCTCATGAACATGAAAAAGCTCGAAGACTTTCTCCCGCAACCGGAGTTCATGCGCACACACCGTTCATACATCGTCCACATGAACAAAATCAAGCTCATCGAACGTCTGCGCATCATCTTCGGCGATACATACATCCCAATATCCGACAGCTACAAGGACGAAGTTCTGGCGTATCTGGACCGACATACGCTGGGATAGTTTTTAAGGAGTTAAATAGAGTTATCACTGCGCTCCATTCGGGGAGTTAAGCCAAATGCACATGAGTTCATACATAGTGCATGTTAGAGACATAAGCTTCTATATTACTACCCAAATAATTGGATGATAGTTGTTTTTAATTACTCATTCGGCTTTAAACATTTATATAGTTTAATACACTTACACGAAATGCATTAAGAAGATGCAGTATCAAAATAGGCGCAGCTTCTTTTTTGTAATATGTTTCGTAAAAACATAAAACAAAGCCCAGACTTTCGCAAGCCGGGGCTTTATCATGATGAGGCCGTGTCGTAATTAAGTTTTATGGCGTGGTAGCTCTTTTTGTTGTCTCATCTCACGACAACCGTCCTGAACCAATCGCGCAGAATACCTTTATAGCGGTTCTGCGAATCACTGACCATAATCAACAAGCGACTCCCGTCGGCGAGTTTAGGACCGAGACACATACCTTCGTAATTCGCAAGGTTTTGGCGGAGAAGATTCAATTTGGTGCGGAACTCGGCCACAAGCTCCTTTTCAAGGACTTGATCCGGTTGCGATGTATTCATCAGATCAGACTGCAACTGCGGTGCGGGCATCTGTTCCGGCTGCTGCGCGGCCGACGGATTGACCATATACAGTTTACAAGAGACATTGGCGTATGGAATAACGGCTGATGAGGAAGAAAAGAACTCGCGTTCAAGCACAAGCAGACGGCCATCGTCGAGAGCACACAATTCACTCACACCCATAGCGTAATGGCGCGCTGGCTTGCGTACGGCGGGCTCATCCATTTCGTAGAGATACTGTTCCGCTGGCTGCAGACAATCGTCAAAACTCTGCAGACGCAAGCGGTTGCGCACAGGATTAGACGGGTTGGCCTGCGGTCCGTCGGCGGACAGAGTGCTCTCGGTGGTCGTCCAGAAGCGGTGGGTCGCGGCATTATATGTGAGCGACTCCAAGCCATTATTGCCTGTAGCGGAAGCGAATGCTAACGGTATGCTCAGCCGCCGGCCCGTGCGCCGGCCGTCAAGGGAATATTCATAGACAGCGTTGTCTTTCTCACCGCTCACGAAAACCGTGCCCGCCAAGGGGAACCATGCGATTCCCTCCATATCGCGGTTTGGCACGCCGGCTGACCGGTAACCCTCGTTCACGACATTCGTTATCTTTCCGGAAACGGAATCAATGTCTATGCGGAAGATATAGAAGCCGTCTTCAGCCTCCTTGTCGCTCACGAGCGCATAGCGGTTGCTGCCAAGATAGGTTATGCCGCTATAGTTTCCCGGGGGTATAGACTTGTGGAAACGCTGCTGCGGATTGACCGTAAAAGAAAGATGTTTGGAGGATTCTGACTGCGAGGTGGCATCAGAAGAAGACGGCACGATTGTTTCTGACTGCGGAAAAGACACAGACACCGCCGACGCGTTGCCGGCGATGTCTGTCTGTGCGGAAATTACGGATGTCCAAACGGACAACAGTGATACGCAAAAGATATTTCTATTCATTGTTTCATCAACGGATTACTGTTCATTTATTCCATAAACATTCATTGATTCCATCGACATTAAATTATTCCACCGACGGATTACTTACGGAACGGCTTTATCACGAACGTGAAGTCGCGGTCACCATACAGCAGACGGTAGTTTCTGAGCGCCACGGCACCCCAGCTGTTCACACAGGCGAGGCCGGTCTGGCGTTGCTGTATGTGAACCTGAGTGAGGTCACGCTCCACAAGGTCACCACTGTGGCGGCCGTGCGCCTTCTCCTTCTTCATGCCGTCGTCAAGGTCGTCAACGAGATAGTGAAGCGCGCTGCACTCCATCGGCGCCATGGAATAGAACGTCAGTCCCCTGCCCGACTCCCGGTCGAACACCGTGAAGCGGCGCACGTCGGTGTGATTGCCGCTTTCCTGCGGACGGATGTACGGGAAATATTCATCTTTCACGTCGTTCTCATACTCTCCGATGAACTCGCTGCTGTTGCGGTCCGAATAGTTTTCTATAGGCCCGCGGCCGTAATATTCAATACGTGAATATTTCTTCGGCATCCTCAACTGCATTCCGTAGCGGAACATATCGGGCACCTTGGCCTCCTTATCGGCCATGAACCGCTGGCGCACAACAATCTCGCCGGTAGGCAGGAGCACGTATGTCATGACAAGCTGAGCGCTGACGTCCGGCATGTCAAACCATGCTGTCACCACGGCGCTGCTGTCCGTCACGCCATATTCCACGTCCTTCAGCTTCATCTGCGGATTCTTCCATACGGCCTGTTTCCGCTGCAACTGCGCGCCGTAGTCATTGTCGGTTGGCGCGCGCCAGAACTCGGGTGTCAGCGGTTCGCGGTCGAGAAGCATCGGATTGCCGTCGACATCAAGATAGTCTATCCAGCCCGACTGACGGCCGACGGTCATTGTCGTGCCAGCGGCGGTAATGGCGATATATGAGGTTGTCTCGCGGACGTCGAATACCGACTTCGCGCTTCTGCCCTTCCGGCCCGACGTCTTCACGCTCTTTGTCTTCGCGGCGGCGCTTCCGGCGATGGAGCCGTCGACAGCGGCACCATTCATGTCCGCAGCGATGTCGATGGCGGGATAGCTGTACGGCTGAACGACAAGCTGGCGGCGGGCCACAACCTGTCCCTTGTCCATCAGCGGAGCGGCCTCGCGGAGGGCAAAGCTGAAGCTGACGGCAATCTCCTTGTCGGGATATTGCTTCACGAGAGCGGCGATGCTGTCACGCAAACCGGCGTTCTCGATGGTCCGGCGGCCCTGCGGCTGTATGCCGCTGACGTCGATGGAAACGGAGCGGGACGGGGCGCCGGTGTCAAACGCCGTGACCGTGGCTGTCAGAGTCAGGTCGTCGAGCGACTTGAAGAAATTCTCGTTGAAGACCTCGAAACGCCCGTCACGGATTCCCTTATCCTCCACCCATGCGTTCTGATAATAATATCCCACCTCGTAGGCATGGGGATTCATCCGGCGGTCGGGCGCGATGATACCGTTGCAGTTGAAGTTGTAGTCGCTGGCGGGATAACGGCCGTAGTCTCCTCCGTAGGTGAAAATCTCCCTGCCGGTCTGGCGGCTCTTGTCACGAAGTCCCTGATCGGCAAAATCCCAGATATATCCGCCCTGATATTTAGGGTACTTGCGGATAAGCTCCCAATATTCCTTGAAGCCTCCCATCGAGTTGCCCATTGCGTGGGCGTACTCACACTGTATCAGCGGACGCGGATTGTCCCCGCGGACATACTCCTCACAACGCTTATAGTCGCGATACATCGGACAGAAGATATCCGTCTTTCCGTTCTGTCCGGCCTGTTCATACTGCACGGGACGGCTGCCGTCCAACGCCTTCACACGGTCATAAGCCCGTTCAAAGTTCTCACCGTAGCCGGCCTCATTGCCAAGACTCCAGACGATGATGGAAGGATGGTTGCGCAGCGTGATGACGTTGGCCTCGTTGCGCTCGATGTGCGCAAGAGCATAGTCGGGGCGCTTGGCCAGCGTCTCCTTTCCGTAGCCCATGCCGTGGCTTTCGATGTTCGCCTCAGCCGTGACATAGAGTCCGTAACGGTCGCACAGCTCATACCAGCGCGGATCGTCCGGATAGTGGCACGTGCGGACGGCATTAATGTTGAGCCGTTTCATGATGCGTATGTCCTCCTCCATGCGCTCCAAGCTCACGACATAGCCGCCGTCGGGGTCAAGCTCGTGGCGGTTAACACCCTTGATGAGCACGGGACGGCCGTTGACGAGCAGCTGTCCGCCGGCAATCTCGACATGGCGGAAGCCCACCTGCTGCTTCACGACCTCGACGGTCTCGCCGCCACGGCGCAACATGACATACAACGTATATAGATGAGGTGTCTCCGCCGTCCACGGCTTCACGCCTTCCAACGTCATTCCGCCGTGCCACGACTGCCGGCCGGCCGCCGGTTCCACCGCCATCGGAGTACTCTTCGCGGCATCTTCAACGGCCATTTCAACACTGACATCCTTTCCTTCTACGTCGACATCGACACTGAGCGCGCCCGTCCGGAAACTGCTTTCACATGTCAGGTCTGCCGCAATGCGTATGTCCCGGATGTGGGTCTTCGGCCGCGAATAGAGATAGACCTCTCGGGCGATGCCCGTGAAACGCCAGAAATCCTGGTCTTCGAGATAGGAACCGTCACACCAGCGCATGACCTGCATGGCAATGAGATTACGGCCTGGGCGTAAATACTTCGTTATGTTGAATTCTGCCGCGACCTTTGAGTCCTCACTATAGCCGACATATTTTCCGTTGACCCACAGCATGAGGTTGCTTGTGGCCGAACCGACATGAAAATAAACCTCACTGCCCTTCCAGCTCTCAGGCAGAACGAACGTTCGGCGGTAGGAACCCGTGTAGTTGTCCGTCTCGCTGACATAAGGCGGATTGTTCTTGAAAGTCGTAGCCCAGGCGTAGCCAACGTTCTTGTAGATGCGGTCGCCATATCCGTTCAGCTCGAACAGTCCCGGTACGGGAAACTCCGTCCACGACGAATCGTCATAACCGGGCTTGAAGAAGTCGCGCGGCCGGTCGGCATGGTCTCTCACAAAACAGAATTTCCACTTTCCTTCCATCGAAAGATAGCGCGACGAGGCTTTCTTGTCGCCCCTGTCGGCCAACGAACGGCTCTCGTATGCAAAATAGCCGGCACGGCGCGGCTCACGGTTCTGCTGGTTAAGTTCCGGATTCTTCCACACCGGTTCCACGGCATTCATGCAACCTACCGCTGCTACTGCCAGAAATAAGATAAGTTGTCTAAGCATGTCTATCTAAGGTATTTGTAGTAGTAATAATCGGTTGTCGGAGGAGAATTTCAAAATACAAATGAAGCACACTTATGCGCTTCATTTTGTATTCCCAAACTTCCCCATATTTATTCATAATCGTCAATCACGGAATTCGTGAAATCAAGCATCGGCTTGCCGGCCTTGAACATCTGTTCCATCCGGTCAAGCCATCCGTCGCCGTTGAAGAACCCGTCGTCCACCTGATGCCAGCAGCAATAGTCCTTCATGCGCAGATAGCGTATATACTCATAGTCACGCGGAAAACCGGACGGACATGTCTTCAGCTTCTCCAGTCCGAAACCCTGACGGTCGTCCCATCCGGCACTCTCGTCCGCGCCGTAATAGCGCAGGAATTCCTCGCTCTCGACACATCGCAGCCATTCATCGATGTTTCCCATTATCTCGTTTCGGCACGCCGTGAGAATGTTCGTCGGTAGCCAATAGTCACCGCAAGCCACAAGACAGTGGCCCGGTTCGAGATGGATATAGTAGCCGCCGTGCAGCGACTTCTTTCCATGGGCGGCGATATATGCCCCGAAATGATTCTTATACGGCGACTTGTCGTTCGAGAAACGTGTGTCACGGTTGAAGCGGTACGTACAGTCCTTCACCGTCAGATGGGCCACGGAGGCGTCAAACGTAGCGATGCGTGCGATGGCCTCGGCCACGCCCCGCTCAAAATTCTCCCTGACGGCCTGATATTCCGTCTTATGTTCAAGAAACCACTGACGGTTGTTGTTCGCCATCAGTTCACGCAAAAACTTCAATATTCTGTCTGAATCCATATATTAACATAATTATATACCGTGCAAATATAACGAAAAGTTCCGAGATTTCCCGACCCGCAGTATATAAATTAATGATTAGCCACGGCTCTTTCATTTAAAAATTCAAAATATGCAATACGAATCACTCCACAATTTCCTCCGGCGACGTGACAAACGTCGTGGCACCGTGGTCCGTCAGGAAGTCGCGGTCGCGGAAGCCCCACAGAACACTGATACAGGGCAGACCGCTGTTACGCGCAGTCTCGACGTCAACCTCGCTGTCGCCAACATAAACCGCCCCTTCACGTCCGACGCCAAGCTGGCGCAGAGCCTCGATGACGGTGTCTGGAGCCGGCTTGCGACGGATGTTTTCACGCTCGCCGATGGCCACCTCGACGGTATCACCGAAGAAATGGCGGCAGAGCTCCTCCGTGGCCGCATAAAACTTGTTGCTCACAACGGCAATCCGCCGGCCGTCGGCCTTCAGCCGGGCGAGCATTTCGGGGACGCCGCGATAGGGACGGGTCGTGTCAAGGGAGTGCTCCACATAATGGCTGCGGAACGCGGCGAATACGGAATCAAACTGCGGATTCGTCGCTCCGCCTGGTATGGCGCGCTCTATCAGCAGGCGCACACCGTTGCCCACCATCCAGCGCACTTCGTCAAGCGTATGTTCCGGCATGCCGTAGAGGCGCAGGGCGTGGTTCGTGCTGGCCGCAAGGTCGCCGAGGGTCGACAGCAGCGTGCCGTCGAGATCAAAGATATAGGTGTCGTATCGTTTCATCGTTTGCTTCTTGTTATCATTGTTCTTATTTTCCGGTTGTAAGCGTCGGCCTCCAGCAGAGCCTCTATTGTGACGTGCATGCGGTACTGCCAGCGGTTGTAGCAGTCGCTCGGCACGTTGATCCGCTCCTCGCGCGGGTTCGGCCGGCGCAGGGAGCTGTCCATGGCGAGCCAGTCCTGAAGCGACAGCAGACAGAGCATGGAGGGGCAGTAGAGGTGGCGGGCGATGATTTCCTCGGCCAGATGGGCCGGAAGCTGCTCTGGCGCACGCCCCTCTTTTTGGAGCATGGTCACGTAGTAGCGCTGTGAGCGCTCCGGACTCTCCGCCCACCAGAGGCGCATCGGCGCCATGTCGTGGGTCGCGAACGTGGCCACGCTGCGGTAGGGATAGCCCCCGAGATGGGCAAACTCGAAGCCGCTCTGCTTCGGCATTGTCTGGATTTCGAGCGTCTGGATGCGCAGCGTGTCGAGAACGGGCTCGACACAGGCGGGGAGCATGCCGAGGTCTTCGGCACAGACCATCATCCGCGTCGCGGAAAGCACGAGCGGAAGGCGCTCCATGGCCTGCGCGCCCCAGTACATGTCGTGACGCTGGAAGAAGTAGTTGTTGTAGAGCCGCATGAACGCGTCCTTCTCCTCGTTGTTCAAGGCGTCGAAGACTGATTCGCCGCAGATGCCGATGCGCGGGTGATACATGCCCTCACGGCGCGGGTCTTCGAGGAAGAGGACGTTGGCGATGAGCTTGTAGAGGCCGTCGCGTATCCACAGGCTGTTCTCGTCGCGCAGTCCCGCAAAGGCGGCTTCGACCTTGCGCTGGGTGGCATACTCGGGACGCAGGTCGTAGAGATTGTATGCCCGGGGCGTGAGATAGGTGTCGCGGACATATTGGGCATGGACGCCGAAGAGCCGATGGATGATCGTGTCGTTGATGAAGGGGCGGGTCATGAACTCGCGGCGGAAATGGAGTCCGAAATACTCTATCTCCTCCGGAGTGAGCGGCAGGGCCGGTGAGAAATGGCCGAGAATGCCGTGGACGGCGTCGGCCGGAATCTCCCAGATGCGGAAGAAGCCCAGGACGTGGTCGATGCGGAAGGCGTCGAAATAGGTCTCCATGTGGGCGAAGCGGCTGCGCCACCAACGGC
>USFX01000028.1 GCA_900553965.1 uncultured Prevotella sp. | reverse complement strand
TTCTAAAACGGAATTTTCATTTGTCACCGATTTTTGCGCAACGATGTTTACAACAACGGAGAATGAGCAATCAGCCTACGGTTTCAACGGACTGTAAAAGAATGAGGCTGTGGAGCCGCCGTCGATGAGAATGTCGGAGCCGGTTATGACACTTTCATTACGGAAACGTCTGATGGCAGTTTCGGAAATTCATGGACGGTACGGCAGAATATATCGGCCGACATGGCAGAATATCTGAAAAAGACCCGTTAGCAGATGCCGTAAATGTCGTAAATGTCGCTTTTTATTTTGTTTTTTATCTATTTTAGCGTAAATTTGCAGACTAAAACGAGATTACATCATGGATATACGTAGTGCAGAGTTTGTTATCAGCTCACCGATGGTGTCGATGTGTCCTAAGGACACCAAGCCTGAATATGCGTTTATCGGGCGTTCCAACGTTGGAAAATCGAGCCTGATAAATATGTTGTGCAACAACAAAAAGCTGGCAAAGACGTCGGCAACACCAGGAAAAACGCTGCTCATCAACCATTTCATCATAAACAAGGAGTGGTATCTGGTGGACCTTCCCGGATATGGCTTCGCCAAACGTTCCAAGAAAGAAATAGCCAAATTGGAACAGATGATCAACGGCTATATACTCCAGCGGGAACAGATGGTCAATGTCTTCGTGCTCGTGGACATACGTCTGGAGGCCCAGAAGATAGACCTTGAATTCATCAACTGGCTCGGAGCCAGCAGCGTTCCGTTTGCCATTGTCTTCACGAAAGCCGACAAGCTGAGCACGACGAAGGTACAGGCCAACGTCGCGGCATATAAGAAAGTCCTCATGGAGACGTGGGATGAACTGCCCCCGATGTTCGTCACGTCGTCGGAGAAGAAGACCGGACGTGACGAAGTGCTTGACTATATCGCCGGGATAAACAAGGAGCTCGGCGTGGAGAGCGTTTCCAAACGGTGAATATGCCCGTTTCCGGATATGCAGTGAGGACATGCGGCGGGATGACGTGGAAGACTGGATTTCCTCAGACGACATCCTCGGAGGTCCGACCCGGTGCAGACCGCTATCAGACAATTAATCTATAAAGAAAAGACGTGGCAAAAGAAATTCCATATCTTGACGTGCAGAACCTGAGCAAGCGGTTTGGCGCTCTGGTTCTTTTTGAGAATATCAGCTTCAGTATTGCCGAAGGCCAGAAGGTCGGCCTTATCGCCAAGAACGGCACGGGAAAGTCGACCCTGCTCTCGGTCATATCGGGCAAGGAGGGGCATGACTCGGGTTCGGTCATATTCAAGCGTGACCTGAAAGTCGGCTATCTTGAACAGTCGCCGGCATTTGACCCGGACGAGACTGTGCTTGACGCTTGCTTCAACCACAAGGGAGAGGACGAGAAAGTGCTCAAGGCCAAACAGGTGCTCACGCAGTTGAAAATACGCGACCTGTCACAGCCGATGGGACAGCTGAGCGGCGGACAGCAGAAGCGCGTGGCCCTGGCCAACGTTCTGCTGACGGAACCGGACCTCCTGATACTCGACGAACCGACAAACCACCTCGATCTTGAAATGATAGAGTGGCTTGAGGGTTATCTCGCACGCGGGAACAAGACCCTGCTGATGGTCACTCACGACCGCTTCTTCCTCGACCGCGTCTGCAGCGTCATTCTTGAACTTGACGACAACCGCATCTATACCTACCGCGGAAACTACAGCTACTATCTCGAAAAGCGTCAGGAGCGGCTCGACGCACGCCGCGCCGAGATTGCCCGGGCCAACAATCTCTACAGGACGGAGCTTGACTGGATGAGACGCATGCCGCAGGCGCGTGGTCATAAGGCGCGCTATCGGGAGGAGGCATTCTACGAACTGGAGAAAGTTGCCAAGCAGCGGATGGAAGAGCGGCAGATGCGCCTGAAGTCGACAAACGTCTACATCGGCAGCAAGATATTCGAATGTCAGTATATATCGAAGGCCTGGTCGCCGGACTGTGTCATAATGAAGGATTTCTACTACAATTTCTCGCGTTATGAGAAGATGGGCATCGTCGGCAACAACGGCACCGGAAAATCGACGTTCATCAAGATGCTGCTCGGTCAGGAGCGTCCGGACGACGGCCGCATCGTTATCGGAGATACTGTCAGGTTCGGCTATTTCTCTCAGGAAGGACTGAAATTTGACGAAAGCCAGAAGGTAATCGACGTCATCACCGACATCGCCGACTATATCGATATGGGCGGAGGACGTCACATGACGGCCTCGCAGTTCCTCCAGTATTTCATGTTCACTCCCGAACAGCAGCACAACTACGTCTACAAACTGAGCGGAGGCGAGCGCCGGAAGCTCTATCTCTGTACCGTGCTGATGCGCAATCCCAACTTTCTCGTTCTTGACGAGCCGACCAACGACCTCGATATCGTCACGCTCCAGATTCTCGAAGAATATCTGGCCGACTTCCCCGGCTGCGTCATCGTCGTCAGCCACGACCGCTATTTCATGGACAAGGTTGTCGACCATCTGCTGGTCTTCAAAGGCAATGGCGAGATAAAGGATTTTCCCGGAAACTACACTCAGTACCGCATCTGGAACTCGCTGGAATCGGAGAAAACCGTGAAGAAGCCGGCGGTGGAGAAGGAGGAGAAGCCGACCGGACGTCGGGACGGTGGCACGCAGGTGCGGCGGAAGATGACATACAAGGAGAAGACCGAATTTGCACGGCTCGAAACGGAGATTGCCGCGCTGGAAGAGGAACAGCGGCGCATAGAGGAAGAACTGTGCAGCGGCACTCTCAGCGTCGACGAGCTGACGGAGAAGAGCAAGCGTCTGCCGTTCCTGAAAGACGAGATTGACGAGAAAAGCATGAGATGGCTCGAACTGAGCGAGATTGAAAACTGACCCAAACAGGACTAATGGAACAACAATATCCCTCAAGACTGCTGGAAAAAGCCGTAGGCGAGTTTGCCAAACTGCCGGGCGTAGGCCGCAAGACAGCCCTGCGTCTGGTGCTCCATCTGCTCCGGCAGGACGACAACGACGTGAAGATGTTCACCGAAGCAGTCGGCCGGATGAAGCGCGAGATAAAGCACTGCTGCGTCTGCCATAACATCAGCGATACGGATGTCTGTCCGATATGTGCCGACGGACGGCGCGACACGTCGACGATTTGCGTCGTGGAGAACATCCAGGACGTCATGGCCGTGGAGAACACACAGCAGTTTCACGGTCTCTACCATGTTCTCGGCGGCATCATATCACCCATGGACGGCATCGGTCCGGGCGACATAGAGATTGACTCGCTCGTCGAACGGGTGGGAAGCGGCGACATCCGCGAGGTCATCCTCGCCCTCAGCTCAACGATGGAAGGCGACACGACCAATTTCTACATATCGCGTAAGCTCGCGCAGTTTGACGTGAAACTTAGCGTGATTGCCCGCGGAATATCCGTAGGCGACGAACTTGAATATACTGATGAGGTCACACTGGGGCGGTCGATACTGAACCGTGTGCCGTTTGAAAAGAACAACTGATGAAGAATACACGTAAACGTCTGGCCTCCATATTCTGGGCCATACCAGTTGCTGGGCTTGCCATAGCCCTGCTGTTTGAGAGCGAAACGGTGATGCCGGGCTGGATGGCGGGCGCGGCCGATGCTGAATATATAGCATTGTCGCTCATGGTGCTCGTCACTCTCGCCGCCATTCCCTCGGCGTTGCGTCTGTTCAAGACGGCGAATGTCGGAACGGAACTCACGGCGCGGAAAGAGGCGGCGCTGCTGAAATGGGGCACGGTGAGGCTCGGCATGCTCGGAGCACCGTTCGTCGTGGACACCTTTCTATATTATATGTTCATGAAACCGGCCTTCAGTTATCTTGCGATAATACTGCTGATATGTCTGATTTTTGTCTATCCGTCGGAAGACCGTTGTGCTTCTGAGGTAGAAAACCTAACCGACGGCGAATGAAACTCACGGTAGTCATAGTCAGCTATAACGTCAAATACTATGTTGAACAGTGTCTCAACAGTTTGGCCAAGGCTCTTGATGGAATCGAGAGCGAGGTTTTTGTCGTTGACAACCATTCGCGCGACGGCTCGGTCGCATATCTGCGCCAGCGTTTCAGTCATATCAATATAATCGACTGCAACCATAATCTCGGCTTCGCCCGTGCCAACAACATCGCTATCAGCCAGTCAGCGGGCGAATATGTCCTTCTTCTCAATCCCGATACTTTCGTGGCCGAGGAGACTATCTGCTCAGCCGTCGCCTTCATGGACAGTCATCCGAAGGCCGGCGGGGTTGGGGTGAAGATGTTCAACCCGAACGGAACTCTCGCAATGGAGTCGCGCCGTGGTCTTCCGACACCGCTGACCTCGTTCTACAAGATGTGCGGCCTCTGTGCTCGGTTCCCGAAAAGCCGTCGCTTCGGACGCTATTACATGAGCTATCTCGGATGGGGCGCGCCGGAACGCATCGAGGTTATCAGCGGTGCGTTCTGTCTCCTGCGGCGTGCGGCAATAGAAAAAGTGGGCAGTCTCGACGAGGATTTTTTCATGTACGGAGAAGATATAGACCTCTCATACCGGCTCTTGAAAGGCGGTTATGAGAACTGGTATTTGCCTTATCCTATACTCCACTATAAGGGCGAGAGCACCCATAAGACGTCCTTCCGCTATGTCCATGTGTTCTATCAGGCCATGCTCATCTTCTTCCGGAAGCACTACGGTCATCTCGGACTATGGATAACGCTGCCGATTAAGGCGGCGATATATGTCAAGGCGATGATGGCCTTGCTGCGCATGATACCCCACAACATCCGCAAGTCGCTCGGCTTCATCGACAAGAGCGACGTCGCCACACATTATATATATATAGGCGGTAGCAGCATGACGGCCCACTGCATGAGCATCTCGCGCCGTGTCGGGCTGTCGGCGGAGTGTCATAACGTGGATAACGGAGACTTGGAACCTGCGCGGAGGGCAATAGGAAAGGCAGCTTCCGGCTCTGTGCTTACGTATGTGGTCTATGATACGGACATGTTCGGATACGGCGAGATGCTGGAAATGATGGGAGAAACGCCGCATCCGAAGGTTGTTCTCGGAACATACAGCGGAAAGACAAAGATAATAATAACCCCCGACGATATAATAAAGTGACAAGAAAGACAGACGATATGCCTACGGTGAGTCTGCGCGCCATTGAGCCGGAAGACCTCGAACTGCTTTACAGGATTGAGAATGACGTTCGCCTGTGGAACATCGGGACGACAAACGTTCCGTATTCGCGGTATGTCCTTCATGACTATGTGGCAAACTCTACAGGCGACATCTACACCGACCGTCAGGTGCGGCTCATGATTGAGAACGAGGCGGGAGAAGTCGTGGGAATTGTGGACATTATCAATTTCGACCCGCAGCATCTGCGTGCCGAGGTCGGCATCGTCATCGAGAACCGCTATCGAGGGCAGGGATATGGCACAAGTGCCATCAGGCATATCGCGGACTATTCTCTCAACATCCTCCATCTCCACCAGCTCTACGCATGGGTTGACATGGAGAACGCGGCTTCGCTCAATCTATTTGCTAAAGCCGGATATACCGTCACGGCAAGAGTAGCCGACTGGCTTTATGACGGAAAACAGTTTCACGACGCCGCCATAATGCAAATCATATTATAGAAGAGACAACTATTATATGTAAATACCCTGAATTTTGCTACAATTGCCCCACTTCGTATAGGGTAGTCACGCAAAATTCAGGATATTCTTCTGTGTGGAAACTGGAACAATGATGACGGGCATATAACGTCATAACTGGTCGATGTTACGAATCAGATGTAGTCTCGTAGTGAATAAGGACGGTTATGCCTCGTTTTTTTGGGGGGGTATCTGCAGCAAGACTATTCTCTCTCCTATCTCCACACTCCTTCATCCTCGAAAAATCCAGCCTCACTCCCCAAAATTTGTTCCACCTTCCACTTTTCCATACTCTGATGGCGTTATTCCGAAGTGAGCTTTAAAGACTTTAGAGAAGTGACCTTTGTTTGTGAAACCGAGACTGTAGGCTACTTGTGACACGCTGACACGGCGTTCCTTAAGCAGACGTGCGGCCTGTTCAAGGCGTATGTTGCGGATAAACTCGCTTGTGCTGATGCCTGTCATTTCTTTCATTTTACGGTGCAGCTGCGTTCGGCTGATTCCGATTTCGGCACATAGCATCTCGATACCGAATTCAGAATCGCCGATGTTTTTGTTGATGCTCTTTATCACTTTGTCCATCAACTGTTTGTCGTAGTCGGGAACGTCGGTCTGGTCCACCCTTTCGCTTTGTTGTTCCACGAAACCGCTGAATTTGCCTTTCAGACGCAGGCGGTTAGCGATGAGACCGTCAATCATGGCATGCAGTTCTTCGAGAATGAACGGTTTCGGCAGGAAAGCGTCAGCACCGCGTTCCAGTCCTTCAAGGCGGTTGGCAACAGCGGCTTCCGTTGTCATCAGTATCACCGGAATATGGCTGATGTTGCTGTTTGTCTTTATCATTCTCAAAAGCGTGAAACCGTCCATTTCTGGCATCATCACGTCGCTGACCACGACGTCGTAGTCTCCGGATAGAAGTTCACCGATGGCTTGTTTTCCATTACGACAAGTATTGAAGCGGTAGTAGCGTCCGAGTTCTGTGCATATATAGTCAGCAATCTCGGCATCGTCGTCAACCACGAGGACACGATAGGTTCCTGCCGGTGCTTTTTGCTTTGTTTCGTTCTTTGCCGGTGTTGCCTCAATCTCTTCAGGACGCAGATGGGCGTTGCCGAGCGGAATGGATACCGTGAAGATACTGCCTCGTGTGTCAGTACGGTTTTCAGCATGTATTTCTCCATGGTGCATGTCGACAATCATCTTGCAGAGATTGAGCCCGATACCCGTTCCCTCATTTCCTGCCACGGCGTCCCCGTCTGACTGATAGAACCGTTTGAAGATGCGTTCGGCCTCGCCAGGCTTGAGTCCTGTGCCGGTATCGGCCACTTCGATTATGGCGCGGTCGTCTGAGGACGTGAGCCGCACGGCTATCTCGCCGTCGTCGTATGTATATTTGAACGCATTGCTGAGCAGGTTGCCTATGACCTTGTCAAACTGGGTGCGGTCAATCCATGCCGCCAGGTTTTCACCGACACCGTCGTGACTGAACGTGAAACGTATGTTGCGGTCCACGGCGTTGTACTCAAAGGCTTTCACGTTGTTCTCTATGAACATGACGAGGTCGGTCTCGCGGCAGTGGAGGTGCATCTGCCGTTTGTCCATCTTGCGTATGTCGAGAATCTGGTTTACGAGCTTCAGGATGCGGCGCGCGTTGTGGTCGATGGTCTGCAGCTTGCGGCTTTGGGAATCGTCACTCGAAACTTCGTTCATCAGCTGATGGAGCGGATTGAGGATGAGCGTAAGCGGAGTACGGATGTCGTGTGTGGCGTTGATGAGGAATTGCATCTTTTCCTCGTCAAGGGCAATGCGCTTGCGCCGGTAATGGGTATATACGATAAGTGTCACAACTGCCGCGAAGATAAGAATATATAATGTGTAGGCAATGTTCGTGGCATACCACGGAGCACGGATTGTCAGTCGGTAGGTGCTTATCTCAGACACGTTGCCGTGATTAGAAGCGCGCACTTCGAGGCGATATGTACCGGGGCGCATGTGGATGAAGTTCAACTGATTGTTTCCTTCGGCATTTGCCACCCACCGGCCTCCGTTCAGCCTGTATTCAAGTACCATATTTTCTATATCGGCATAGTCGAACGAAGAAAATTCCATTGTGAAACTGTTGTCCGAATAGGAAATTTCTATGGCGTCGGTCTCGGGTATAGGCCGTTCCGTGACTTCCTTTCCTCCGGATAGGGTGGTCATGGTTACCAGTTTCCCATTAAGCAGCAGATTGGTGAGCACGGGGCGCCGTATATCATAGTTGGCAGACCTCAGCTGGCTCGGATCAAAAACGACCACACCGTCGGGTGTTCCAAAAAGAATACGTCCCTTGTCTGTCACCATTCCCACGCCGTGGATATATTCATGACCGCTGAGTCCGTTGCCATTGATGTATGAAAGGAATTTTCCGTTCTCCCTGTTACGGTACCATATACCCATTGTCGTTGAACACCACAGGTCACCGTTGGCTGTCTTTACGATATAGCTCACCTGTATGTTGCGCATTTCTTCCGAGCCTGGATAAAGTTCCGTCTTTCTGGTCTTGCGGTTGTAACGGTAAAGTCCCAATGCCGTACCGATGGCTATGTTGCCGTCGGCGTCTTCAGCAAGCGACATGCACATCTTGCTGTCGAGCAACAATGGCCAGCCGTATGGTCTGAACGTTTCTTTAACAGGATCATAACACGATACGCCAGATGTCGTACCTATCCAAATCAGTCCGTGACTGTCGCGCATCATTGACATAATCCAGTCGTTGCAGAGTGAGCCACGCACGCTATCGCCGC
Source organism: uncultured Prevotella sp. (assembly GCA_900553965.1). Classification (GTDB taxonomy): domain Bacteria; phylum Bacteroidota; class Bacteroidia; order Bacteroidales; family Bacteroidaceae; genus Prevotella. The sequence continues at coordinate 9,406 of USFX01000028.1, read as the reverse complement.
GCTGGGACATGTTGAAATAGCGCTTCTCACCTGTTTCTATGTTTATCCGGCACAGTCCTTTTGTGAATACGGAGACATAAAGGTTGCCACGACCGTCGTCTGTCATGCTGTTCACTGACGTTCCTTCGAGCTTATATCTTTTGCTGATTATGCCGGACTTCTCGTCGTATGAAAAAATCTCATTGTCTGTTCCTATCCAGAAGTTGCCGTGAGTGTCACAATAGACATGATTAATTTCCGGTAGTTTTACTATTGGTGTAACATCATTGCCGTATGAACGGTAAAGTCCTTCATTATGGACGGTCCCATAAAACATTCCGTTCTGTCCCTTTGTTACGGACGAAAGAACGCCGCGGCTCTTAACGCCTGAAGCAGCGAATGTCCGTTCGTTGAACAATGGCTTCTTGTACGGCATGAAAACAAGCCCTTTCTCGGTGCATCCAATCCATAAGTTATGCATGGCATCTTCCATGATGACACCGACTTTTGCATTGGCAATCATGCTTTGCGCATCATCGACGAGACGGACAAACCTGCCGTCAGGCATCATCCGGAGAACTCCGCGACCGACCGTACCGAACAGCATGTCGTCGCCTTGACGTGTGGCACAGCGGAAGACGTAGTCGCCACCTGTATCAATATGGCGGAAACGGTGGCCGTCATAGCACATTATTCCTTTTTGAAAAACAATATAAATATTACCTTTCCCGTCTTCAATGAACTGTTCGACAATACCCATTTCGGATTTGTGGCGTAGCAGGGGGTGGCTTCTCGGCCGACGGATGTCGAAACAAGTGATGATGTTATTGTTATCCAACACCCATAAGTATTGTCTGCTGTCTATAAAAATATTCTGGTAATAACCGCCGTTGACGTCTGGCGAAAATATGTCGACAATCTGTGCCGTGTCCTTTCCGGCTTTTATCTCAAACAGTCCGAATCCGGAAGTGGACACAAACAGATTTCCTTCGGCATCTTCAGCAAAGCGCTGTACCCGTGGCTGCCCGTCAAATTCTGTCAGCCGGATGCGCTGAAAACAATCTTCCCGTTCGTTATATCGTGCCAGACCGTTGCTCGTACCTACCCATACCACTCCACGGCGGTCTGTATAGATGGACGGAACCGTGTTGCTTGGCAGCGTACGTTTGTCATCGTTACGGTGTGTATAAATCGTAAATCTGTATCCGTCGAACTTGTTCAATCCATACCATGTTCCTATCCATATATAACCATGCCTGTCCTGCGTCATGCACGCCACGAGATTGTTGGACATTTTGTTGCTTGTGTAAAGCCGCATATTGTCCGCCATGCTTGTTGCTGATGCCATAATGCAGAGCACGATAATCAATAGTGAAGTCTTTATTCTATTCATAAGTTAGTAAAAATCATTGTGCAGTTATAATCCAGATCTCGGAGAAGACGGTTCCTCCGTATCTTCCTGAAACAGTGCAAAGGTAACGAAAATATCTGAAACGGACAGCGTTTTTTATAAAACATATTGCGTCTGGCTGCTATAAAACCTGCTTTTTCTGCCAGACGGCTCATTTATATCATGGAGAACGGGCTGACAGGTAGCCGATACAGGTAATTTATGCTATACAATCCGTAATTTATATACAATCTTTTTGACGCAAATTGCATATCTTTGCAGCATAAAAACAAATTTTCGCTATATGGACAACGATAAAAACATGACACGCCGTGACGCTATCCGCCGTATGGGAATGGCTGTCGTAGGCGCCGCCATGGCGTCTTCAGGACTGTTTTCATTGGCTTCGTGCGGGGATAAGCCCGTGAAGCGCATCATTCTCTATTTCACCGCTACAGGCAACTGTCTGCATGTGGCGCGTGAGCTGGCCGCTGCTGCTGGCGGCGAGACCGAGCTGTTGAGCATCCCGCAACTGATGAAGCAGAATCGGTTTGAGTTGGAGGCTGACGAGATAGGTCTTGTCTATCCCATCTACGGCCACATGCCGCCGAACATGGTCCGTAAATTCATCAAGAAGGCCAGACTGAAGGCCGGCTATAAATTCGCCGTCCTGACGTACGGTAACCGTAAATGCAACGCGGTGGAGATATGGAACAACATCAGCCGTCGTGCCGGTACGCCGTTTGACTATATCTGTACGCTTATCATGGTGGACAACTGGCTGCCGAATTTTGACATGAATGAGCAGATGAAGATTGACAAGCATATCCCCGAGAATCTTGCCCGCATTTCGGCTGATCTCGCCGCCCGCCGTCACCATCACGAAGAGGTTACGGAGGAGGAACGCCGCAATCATCAGGGATTTCTCGACCGCACGGGCATCGACCCTGAAGTGGGTTTCATGCTCAGGAGCGAGAAATACTTCACCGTGACTGACGCCTGCATTGACTGCGCCGTATGTGTGGATGTGTGTCCCCGCAACAACTACAGTCTCACTCCGCAGGGAATCAAGGTTCAGGGCGACTGTGAATTCTGTTTCGCCTGCATACAGAATTGTCCACAGAAGGCCATCCGCTTTGCCGAGAACGCCGACGATCCGCTGCTGGCGAACGGTGAGAAGAATCCCAACGCCCGTTACCGCAACGAGAACATATCACTCGTGGACATCAAGCGGGCCAACAGCCAATCGGATTGAGCCTCGCTGTATCATTCCTTCATGGTCGTCAGGATAACGTCGTGGTCATACATAGAAGCTGATTATCAGACCTGTTCTTATCCATAATTATATATTAATGTGTCAAAGAAAAAAACATAAACTGAAATGAAATCATCCATAATAACCGCTGTAATCCTCCTGTCATCTGCAAATATCTGTGCGGCCGTTCCGGCGCCGGCCGACACCGTCAGGGTTCTTGACGAGCTTGTCGTGGAGTCGGCCGCCAAGGCTCCTGTGCCGCTTCTTCCGCTCAACGTGAAGATTGTCGGGAGCGCGACCATAGACAACAGCGGCGAGACAAACGTCCTGCCGGTACTTCAAAACCACATCCCCGGAATGTTTGTCACCGAACGCGGACTCGCCGGATATGGTGTCAGCGGCGGTGCGGGAGCCGTGACCATCCGCGGCGTCGGCGGGGGGAACAAAGTCCTGTTCCTCATAGACGGCCAGCCGCAGTGGGCCGGTGTCTTCGGTCATTCGCTTCCCGACACCTACGTTACGAACGACATCCAGCGCGTTGAGGTCGTCAGCGGGCCGTCGTCGATGCTCTACGGCTCGGGGGCTATGGGCGGCTCGGTCAATCTCATTACGCGGCGGGCAACGGAAGAAGGTATCAGTGGTTCTGTGCGTGCTCAAGGCGGCAGCTACGGCACGCAGCAATACGGAGCCAAGGTCGGTTACGGTCATGACAGGTGGCGTGCACTTGCCGCTGCAAGCTATGAGTCGTCGGACGGCAGCCGCCAGGGCATGGGCTACTGGCTGGCCAATCAGTATGCGTCGCTCAGCTACAGTTTCTCCGACCATTGGGAAGCGGGCGCGAACATGATGCTGACGGAGACACGGGCCGACAATCCCGGTTCCGTTTACCGCGACCAGCCGCTCGGAATGTGGGCAAAACAGCTGCGCACGACGGCGTCGGTCTTCGTCAAGAACCGCTACGACATCGCTTCCGGCGGCATTCAGGCTTATTACAACTGGGGAAAGCACGACATCGACGACGGACTTGACAGCCGGAACCAGCCGCGTACATATCTTTTCCACTCCAAGGACTACAACATGGGCGTGACGATGTATCAGACCGTGCGGCCGTGGACCGGCAGCGATGTCAGCGCCGGTGTCGACTTCAAGCATTGGGGAGGACAGGCGTACAACACGGCAAAGGCCGACGGGAAAGAGAGTCCGATTGTCGACCGCCATGTCAACGAGATTGGTGGATATGTCATGATGCAGCAGACTCTCTTTGACAATCTTCTTAGCCTCAATGCCGGCGTACGTCTCGAACATTCGTCCCAGTTCGGCAATCAGTGGGTTCCGCAAACCGGTATCGTCCTCCGTCCGCTTCCGTCGAGCCGCATCAAATTCAGCTATGGCCGTGGCTTCCGCTCGCCGAACATCCGCGAACTTTACATGTACGGCCCGCGAAATCCCGAGCTGCAGCCCGAGATGATGGACAACTATGAGGTGGAGCTACACCAGTGGCTTCTCGACCGCCGGCTCAACGTCGGCCTTGCACTCTATCATATCAGCGGTGACAACATGATTCAGACGGTCATGACTGGCGGCAAGGCGCGCAACGTCAACACGGGAAGGTTCACCAACAAAGGATTTGAACTTGACGCCTCATACAGCATCGGCCGCGAATGGACGGTAACGGCAAACTACGCTTACCTTCACACAGACACGCACATTGTGGGCGCACCTAAGAACAAACTGTTCGGCGAGGTGGCCTATACGCCTGGCCGCTGGCAGTTTGTCGTCGACGCAATGAGCATCTGGGGACTTCTGACGGAGGTATCGAAGGAAGATTATGCACTACTCGGTCTAAAGGCGGCATATACGTTCGGCATGTCACAGCCAATTACTTTATTCGTGAAGGGCGAGAACCTGACGGCGACATCATATCAGATAAACTACGGCTTCCCCATGCCACGCGCTACAGTGATGGCCGGAGCGGAGCTGAAGTTCTAAATGGTGTTGCCATGAGTAACATTCATGCATTTATAACTATTCTATTGCATAATAAGTAGGTCGCAACAATTAGTTTATACATTGCAGAGACACGGAGATACAGAGGTCTTATTCAAACGCAAAGACGCGAAGGCGCAAAGTTTTGATTATTCCCTTTTCTGTTCCCCAGAAAAAAATTTTGCGGGCTTTGCTTCCTCTGCGTTAAAAGAATAATCTCTACATTTAAAAATCTTCTTCCTGTTTTAAAACACTATCGGCGACGCTATATTCTGCAGTGTACTCACAACAGACCATCCCGCAATCTCGGCCGTGGCGCTGTAAACATCGACGACGGCATGCACCTGCGCGTTCTTTATCTCCACCCGTTGCGTGTCTCCCTTAAAACCCGGCGTCGACCTCATCGTCATCCACATGTTCTCCGGACCTACTGAAGCCAGCGAGGCGGCCACGGCGACGTTCACTTTAGTCGGGAACATGCCGATGGCTTCGGTGGCATTACCCGCGAACACCGTGCGCTGCTCCGTTTGCAGAGCCTCGTCATATACAGCAGTGCCCCGTAGCGCGTCCGGCCCTTTCTCGTTGAAGAAGCAGGCCGTGGCTCCGCCCATCAGTGCGGCCGTGCGTAGCACGTCGAAACCTCCCGTGGCCCCCGAGACGACATGCACGCGTGTGCCGTTGGCCCTTGCCGCCGCCTCTACCGCATGCCGGAAAGCCGTGTCGGCCAGTGCGCCGATGGACAGTGTGACTACGGAAGTGCCGTTCTCCAGCGCCGGTATGGCAATCTCCCTCATCGCGGCAGGCGAGGCCGCCTCCACCAGATAGTCAGGTTTCAAGGCCAATAGCGCCCCTATGCTTTCGCATACTGTACATTCTCTGCCGTTCTGCCGCATTTTCGCGGCAATCCCCGCGGATTTCTCCGCCGTGCGCGAATAAACTCCAACCAACTCATACTCAGGCAACATTCCCCTGACAACGGCATCCGCGACAATTCCGGCCAACCGTCCGCATCCTACGATAACTAATCTTTTCATGCTGCAAAGGTACTCTTTATTTGCAGAAACACCAAAAACAATCAGGCTCCCTTCATTTTTCTGTGCGGTATATAATGACGTAAAGCAGTGAATATGGAATGGTATTCTTCCTCACGATAGAAAATATGACTCATCTGACATTTAATTTGAAGCGGCAATTGAAAAACACATCCATAATGTAAATATTGCTACGCAAAAAACGGCGACAAATGAAATTTTCATTTTAGAGCAGCAAAAACGTGTAAAAAGTATGCCAGAATTGTTTCTGTTCTACCGTAAGGGCCTCCCGGAGGTGCAACGGGGCCGTTATCACATTGCGATAAGGCCGCCGTCGCACTGCGAAAGCGGCCCCGCCGCAATGCAACAAGGGCCCCGTTGTAACCTCGGGAGGGCCTTACGGAAAAATAAAAGCAGACAAAAAGTTGCACACTCCGCCAAAAACCGCCGTAACACACTGACCATCTGATAATTAAAGATGCACGCGCAAAACTCACGAATTTGCGGCCAAATGATTTTCATTTTCAAATTCTTCAAGGATTTTAAGGTGTTTGTCCGCTTAATTCCGAGTTTTTAACACTCTGCGGAAGTCGCCGGACAGCGCTTTTCTAATCATAAATCGGTATCGGAACCGGCTTTCCGCAAGCAAAAGAAAGACATTTCACAATTTTTAAGTATTGCACGGTGCCACGGTTTGGAATACCTTTGCACCGACAAAAAAACAAAGAAATGACAATGAACAGTATCTACAATCATTTATCATCCTGCGCCATCATGGCTGCGATGTCGCTCACCGCGGCTCCCGTCATGGCACAGGAATCTGCCGCAGACAGCGTCATGGAGCACGCAGGAGGCAAGCGCCTCAGCGTCGGCGGATATGGCGAAGTGGCCTTGACCCGCAATTTCTTCAGCGACCATCTGAGCCGTTACAGTCAGGCCGACAGCCATAAGAACGACCCGAGCCACGGACGGTTCGACATTCCCCACGCCGTCATCTATCTCGGCTACGACTTCGGAAAGGGCTGGACGATGGGAACGGAGATTGAGTTTGAGCACGGCGGAACCGGTGCCGCATACGAAAAGGAAGACGAAGAGGGCGGCGAATGGGAACAGGAGACCGAGAAAGGCGGCGAGGTCGAGCTGGAACAGTTCTGGATTCAGAAGTCGTTCGGCCGCTGGGCCAACATCAGGATGGGCCATATCGTCGTGCCCGTCGGTCTGAACAATGCCCACCACGAACCCCTCAACTTCTTCACCGTCTACCGTCCCGAGGGCGAGAACACCATCATGCCCTCGACATGGCATCAGACCGGTATCAGTTTCTGGGGACGTTCGGGCGCCTTCCGCTATGAGGCCCAGCTGCTGGCCGGCCTCAACGCCGACAACTTCACCAACACGGGATGGATAAACAAGGGAACGTCAACGCCGCTGGAGTTTGAGGTTGCCAACAAATACGGCGTCTCGCTCCGTCTCGACAACTATTCCGTGCCCGGACTGCGCATTGGTCTGAGCGGCTACTACGGCCACTCCATCGGCAACAGCTATCCGCGCAACGCCAGCGGAGTGGAGGCTCAGTTTAAGGGCGTCGTGGCCATTGGAGCCTTCGATTTCACCTACCGCGGCCACAACTGGATTGTCCGCGGACAGGCCGACTACGGCTATCTCGGTGCTGCCGATCAGCTGAAGTACATCTATAACCGCACGAACAAGAAGTCGCCGTATCACCATTCGGCCGCTGTGAGCAAGAACGCCTACGCCGTCGGTGTCGAGGCCGGATATGACGTGTTCTCCCGGATTCCCACCCTGCGTCGGGACAACCAGCGGCTCTATGTCTTCGGACGCTACGAGCAGTACAATCCCTACGCCTCGAAGACGCTGAACACGTCATACGACTATACCGAGGTGAAGCGCATGGCCGCCGGAATCAACTACCACCCGCTGCCTCAGGTGGCCGTCAAGGCTGAATATTCCCACCGCTTCCTCAAGAGCGTCTACAACGACGAGCCGTCCGTGAGCATCGGCATCGCCTATGAAGGATGGTTCCTCTGAACCGGTGGCGGGTCGTCGGGACACTATGAACGGAAGCCCGCCGGCGGCTCAGGAATGGAGCATATAATCAACGAAGAAATCAATTCACAAATAAACAAGCCAAATGAAAAAGTATCTTTTCCTTCCCATGACCGTCATCATGGGAGCCATGACCTTCACGTCATGTTCTGAAAATGACGACAACGGAGAGACAACGACACTGGGTGACAACGAGTTCGGCATCGTCGAGACAGCCCCCATCCTCGATCAGGAGAACTATCCGGCCAACACCGCAGCCGCAGCCTACGCCAACAAGCTGTTCGGCCAAAGCGCCATGGACGGCTGTGCGGACCTCTGCGACGAGCTGGAGAACGCCAATGCCGTCATCGGTCAGGCCCGCCTCTCGGCTGAACAGGAGGCCTATCTGCGCAAGACGCTGGAAAATCTCGTCTCCAACGTCATCGTTCCGACATACACACGGCTGGCCGACGACGTGGAGCATCTCGAAGCCACGCTCCACGGTCTGACCACGTCGACCATCACTCAGGCCCAGATCAACAGCGCCTGTGAGGACTTCAAGAAAGCCCGTTCCCACTGGGAGCTGAGCGAGGCGTTCCTCGGCGGTGCCGCATCGGACTTCAACATCGACCCCACAATAGACTCCTGGCCCCTCAACCGCACCATGCTCCTCGGCTATTTCAACCGCGGCGGCCGTCCCGAGGACCTCAACGACGAGAGCATCCTCGGCTTCCACGCTCTTGAGTTCATTCTCTTCCGCGACGGACAGCCGCGCCGTGTGGCAGAGTTCAAGGGCAACGACACATATAAGGGCTTCACCTCCATCAGCGGAGCACAGGAGCTGAAATATGCTCAGGACATCTGCACGCTGCTCAAGAACCGCACGTTCCAGCTGCAGGTAGCATGGGAGGGCGAGACCTCGGCCAACGCCTCACGTGTCGCTGTCGTGCGCAACGCCGGTCTCGACTATAAGACTCAGGACGGACTGTCCTTCGGCGACAACCTCGCCAAGGCCGGCGTGGAGGGCTCACGCAGCTCCTTCCCCAACATCCAGGCCGCCATCGCTCAGGTTCTCTCTGACGACGAGGGCAGCTGTCTCGGCATAGCCAACGAGGTCGGCACGGCCAAGATTGCCAATCCGTTCTCAGCCGGCGACGTCTCCTACGTGGAGTCGCCCTACAGCTACAACTCCATCACCGACTTCCGCGACAACATCCGCTCCATACGCAACGTATGGCTGGGCTCCACCGACCGCACGGCCGCACGCTACAGCTTCCACACGTTCTTCGCGAGCGTCAACCGCGGCGACGTCAACAACAGCATCGAGAACGCCTACGTCAGCTCCATCGAGGGCATCAGCAACATGCCGTCACCGTTCGTGAAGTATGTCTGCACGATACATAACATCCACTTCGAGGACGCCGAAATCCCTGAGGAGGACTGATCTTTGAATAAGAACAGCATTTAAGGACTTTAAAGACCTTAAAGACTTTAATGACCTTAAAGACCTTAATAGCCCCGAAAACCTTAAAGACTTTAAAGTCCTTAAGGTCTTTAAGGTCATCAATAATCAACAATAATAAAAAAAGAATCATGAGAATAAGAGACATTTCCAAGCTCACTCTCGCCGCCCTTCTGACCACCCAGCTGACAGCGGCATGCTCTGACGACGAAGAGACACAGGAGCCCGTGACCTCTAACGGTCTCGGCGATCTGGCC
>USFX01000027.1 GCA_900553965.1 uncultured Prevotella sp. | reverse complement strand
ATTTCTTACGGACCCGGCCGAGAGTATCTTCAGCTATCTCACGGCCAAAAACGGGGTCGCATCCCTGATAGACGACGTCAATCTTGTCGGCCGGTGTACCGTAGTAGTCCATTATCTCGCGTTTGGTATATTCGCTCACGGCAATCACCCGGTCGGCCATCCGGCAAGCCCTTCGGAACTTATAGTTGTAGATCATCCGGTCTATCAGGTGATAGTACTCCGGACAGTGGAGGAAAATCAGGTCGTGGATGGTCACCACGCTGCGGCATCCGGCGCGCCGGATGTTCAGCGGCAGCTCGTTGCTCAGGCCGTGGAAGATGTCCATCCCGTCGCGGCTTATGTCCGACGTCACGCCCCATACGCGCCACAGCGACCTCAGTTTCCGCCACATCCACGTCAGCGGGAAGTGGACGTGAAGCCTGTCGAGCGTCGGAATCTCGTGGAAGAACGGCGTGCGCCGCGGGTCGGGCGTGTAGAGATGATATTCGTTGTCCGGTTCACGCTGCGAGAGAATGCGCAGCGTGAACCGGCTGTAGTTGCCCAGCCCGGTGCGGTTCTGTGCCGCCCGTTTGGCGTCAAATCCTATTTTCATCCCCATCAGTTTTGTTCTTTTCCGTCTGTTTCCTGCTGAAACGGTACATCTCTATGCCCCGTTTCGGAGCCTGATAGCACAGTTCGAAGGCATATCCCTCCTTCTCAAACAGCGGCAGCCGGTAGGCGGCGTCATCGTGGGGAATGAGCAGGAAGCCATCCGCGGGGCGCTCATAATAGAAACTGCCGATTCGGTCGCCGAGATAGAAGTTCAGTTCGAAGAAGTGAAGCGGGTCGCCCTTGACCTTCAGGCTCAGCTCCATGAACTCGTAGAGCCGTCCCTCGGAGGCCGGTGCGCGACGGTCAATCTCGGCCGCAATGTCCTTGACGGACTTGCTGTTGAGCACCGTCGGCGTATAGACACCGTCGAGAGCTATGTATATTGCCATTATCAATATGATCAGCCGTCCGGCAAGCAGCGCTCCCGTGGCTTTTCGCCACCGCCACCAGCAGACGCCGGCCACGGTGGGCACGAGCACCATCAGCCAGCTCATCAGCCCGCCGATGTCCTCCAGAGCGTGGAGCATGGCGATGTTCTGACCCGCGTGGCGGCCCGTTCCGAAGACACTTTCGGGAATGAGGTGAAGCTCAACGGCGACGAAGGCGGCGAAGAGCAGCGACGTCAGCACGGCCAGCGTGCCGCCGAAGATGCGCAGAATCTGCGGCCGGCGGTCGGCCGCGGTCAGAATCCACCGGGCTGCGAGATAGCCGATGAAGGGATACATGGGCATGAGATAGACCGAGCGCTTGCTTTCCGGTATGCAGTAGAAGACGAAGATGACGATGACGTTGACCCATGCGAAGAGGTCCACGCTGTCTATGCTGCGGACAGCCGCGGACAGTTGTCGCCACATCCGGCGTATCCGCCCCGTGGCAGCGTCATCGGCTGACGCCCATGACGTCATCCGGTGCCACGTCCCGCGGTAGTCGGCGAAGAAAAGGGCTATGATGAGGAGCAGCGTCCATGGAACATAACCGGCCACGAGCGTGACCACATTGAACGTCCACGGGAAGGCGTGGGCCTTGTATGTCATCGTTCCGGTCATGCGGCCGATGTTCTCCTCATATATCAGGTCGAGCAGCTCCTGCCCGCCGTTCTGCCATGCGGCGCAGAACCACGCCGCATACAGCGACAGGGAGAGCAGTCCGAAAGCGGCCAGACTGAAGAACGCACGCCAGAAGGAGACGCCTCTCAGCAGCAGGAACACACCCGTCGTCAGACAGGGCAGGACCGAGCCTATGGGGCCTTTGGTCAGCGTGCCGAGCCCCATGAGCAGTATGGCCGTCCACGGTATGCCGCGCATGCCGCGTTCGTACCATCCGTAAAGCCCGTAGGTCGCGCCGACGATACAGGCCGTCAGAACCATGTCCACGCGGCAGTTTGCTCCGGCGCGGTGGAGCTCGAAGCTGGTGTAGGCCACCAAGGCGGCCACAAGAGCCGTCGTGTTGCCCTTCCGCCGGGCGTAGAACGCGAAGCCGCCAAGCGTCATCAGTATCAGCGCCACGGCCGACGGCAGCCGCGAGGTGACCTCCGTGACCTCTCCCCACAGGGCCGAGACGGCGGCTATGCACCAATGGAAGAACGGCGGCTTATAGGCTATCTCGCCGTAGCTGTTGCGCGGCAGAATCCAGTTGTCGTCCGTCAGCATGGTCATGGCCACGATGGACTCACGGGGTTCGCCCTTGGTGTGATAGTCAAAAAGTCCGATGAACGGCAGCAGGGTGGCCACGCATATCAGCGCGAGCATCCAAAAGGTCTTGTTGCGAAGAAGTTGTCTCATTCTGCAAAAGTACAAAGAAAAGGCGTAAAACGAGCAAGAAACCAATAAAAACAAACAACAACCCAACACAACCCCTACACCCTCCTTTAGGTTTGTTGGGGGTAGGATTTTAGGTGTGGGTCTTAGGCTTGCAAGGTAATCATACCTCTTCACTCATCACTCTTCTCTCTTACTTAAAGAAAATATCACGGAATTTAACACTTGAAAATTCTAATTCTGGAGAGCGGTGAAGCGGAAATATTGACATTCCGCCGCCGTTGTCCTCCCGTTTTTCGTCCGTCTCTGACCTGGGAGGCCCTTACGGCTCTGCAGCGGGGCCGCTTTCGCATGCTGGCGGCGGCCCCGTCGTCATGCAACGAGGGCCCCGTTGCAAGGCCGTAAGGCCCTTACGGCAGAACAAAAGACGACAAAAAGTTGCACACTTCGACTGTTTTCGCCGTAACAAGCTGACAGTCAGGTGATAAAAGATGCACGCGCAAAACTCGCGAATTTGCGGCCAAAAGATTTTCATTTCTGAATTCTTCAAGGATTTCGAGGCATTTGTCCACTTAATTCCGAGTTTTTAACAGTCGGACTTCAACGCAAAGACGCTGGGCCGCAAAGGTCTTATATTTAAAGGCTCATCCGGCATCTGGAGTGACATGCCTTTCTGCGATATGTCACTCCAAATGACAGATGAACCACAAATAAAATGTGATAAACGGCATATTGCATAAGAAAAGAGAGGCCGCAGGGCGGTACTTTCAGTAAAGTTTCGTAACTTTGCGGCTAAAACAATAACATTCAAAAATAACAAGTCATGAACTATCTTGATAGAAACGAGTTTAACTTTGAACCGTCCGAACGGGTCAAAGAAGCCTTCAGAAATTTCGATATAAGCAACTTCTGTTTCTATACGCGCATATACGACCGTGGCAAGAAGAGCATACTGTCAGAATATCTGTCCGGACTCTACGGCATCGACGAGAAGCAGGTCCTGCTGGGCTACGGCGCGGAAGACCTGCTGAAGATGGCCATCCACTTCTTCCTTACGGACGGCGACAACAGGACGATGCTCATCCCGAAGTTCTCCTGGTGGTACTACAAGTCGATAGCCAGCGAGGTGCGAGGCGAGACAATCCAGTATCCGGTCTATGAGACGGAAGACACCTTCAGATATGACATGGACGAGCTGCTGGCCATGATAGCCGACGTCAACCCGCGCATACTGCTCATCGCGTCTCCCAACAACCCGACGGGCAACGGACTGACCGCCCAGGAGATGGCCCGCATCATGGAGAACGTGCCGGAGAAGACCATCGTCGTTGTCGACGAGGCCTACGCGTCGTTCACCGGCAGCGACACCGGCTATATCAAGGAGCTGGTGGAGAAGCATCCCAACATGATTGTCTGCCGGACATTCTCGAAGTTCTACGGTCTGCCCGGACTGCGGCTCGGCTTCGGATTTACGGGCCAGAGCGGGCTCATGGAGCGCTTCAGCCGCTACGCCAACAAATATCTCGGCTACGACCGGCTGTCCGAAGAGATGGGCATCGCCGCACTGGAGTCGGAGGACCACTACAGGAAGATAGCCGGAGTGATGGACGAGGCACGCCGGATGTACACGGAAGAAATCGGCGCGCTCAGAGGATTTAAGGTCTACCGGTCCGTGGCCAACTTCATCCTCATCAAATACCCGATAGAGCTGAAGCCGGCCCTGCAGGCGGAATTCGCCGGCGAGGACTATAAGGTGAAGTTCATGGACGAGCCGGACCTGAACACCCACATGCGCATAACCCTCGGACGCCGCGAGCAGAACAGGACCGTGGCCGACGTCATATTGAGGATAGCAAAACAGGCCGGACTATGATAGCGGTTATCCTTGCGGCCGGAATGGCCTCGCGTCTGCGCCCGCTGACGGACGACAGGCCGAAATGTCTGCTCAAGGTCGGCAGCCGCACGCGCACCGTCGACGCACTGCTTGCGGCCGGAGACATCACGGAGCTGGTCGTCGTGACGGGCTACCGCGGAGACATGATACGTAGTTTCATCACCGAAAACTATCCGCATCTGGCCGTCCGCTTCGTCGACAACGCCGACTACAGCACGACGAACAACATCTATTCGCTGTGGCTCACGCGTGAGCATGTGGCCGGCCGTGACTTCATCCTGCTGGACAGTGACATACTCTTCGACCCGCAGACGGTGGCGCGGGTGCTCTCCGTCACGGAGACAAACCTCGCCCTCAACCGCCACGAGCTGGGCGAGGAGGAGATAAAGATAATCACCGATGCCAACGGCTTCGTGACGGAAATCAGCAAGACGTGCTCCATCGAGCGGAGCATAGGCGAGTCCGTGGGCATAGAGAAGATGAACGCCGACTATTCCAAGGCCCTGTTTGAAGAGCTGGAGACCATGATATGTGACGAAGGACTGACCGGCATTTTCTATGAACGGGCCTTCGAGAGGCTCATCCCGCGCGGCCACAGGTTCCGCGTGACAGATGTGACCGACCTCTTCTCGATGGAGCTTGACACGGTGGAGGATTTTGAACAGGCCAGGGACAGGATACCGGAAGAGCTGTTCTGACAGCCGGAAGGACGAAAAAAGAAAGAAGCAATATGGTGGAATATGACATAAAGGACGTGCAGAGCCGCATCATACGCATCTTGAATGCGGTGGACGGCGTGTGCAGGGAACACGGACTGACATACTATCTGTGGGCCGGAACCATGCTCGGGGCCGTGCGCCACAAGGGCTTCATCCCGTGGGATGACGATGCGGACATAGCCATGCCGCGTGAGGACTATGAGAAACTGATAAGTCATCCGGAATGGATGCCGGCGCCGTTTGAGTTCATCTGTGCCGAAAACGACGGCGACTATCCGTTGCCCTTCGCCAAGATACAGGACGCAAGCACCACCATCATCGAACGCATGCATCTGAAATATCTCGGCGGAATCTATATAGATGTCTTCCCGCTGGACGGCGTTCCGGCAGGAAAGCTGGCGCAGCGGTGCCATTTCGCCCGGTATCAGTTCTACAAGAAGGTGCTCTATTATATCTATCGTGACCCTTACAAGCATGGCCACGGCCCCAGCTGCTGGATTCCGTTGCTGTCAAGACGGCTGTTCACAAAGGACGGAGTGCAGAGAAGCATAAGGAAAATCATGATGAAATATGGTTATGGCGCGTCAGAACTGGTGGCCGACTATGACGACGGCATGCGCGGCATAACGGATAAGAACATCATCGGAAAGCCGTCGCCATATATGTTTGACGGACACGAACTGATGGGAGTTGAGCGGTATGACGCCTATCTGAGCAAGAAATACGGCGACTATATGACCATACCTAAGGCCAACGACCGTCATCAGCATAAATTCCATTTTGTGGATCTTGACCGTTCATACCGTGAACATGAGGATATGATGGAACAATAAGGAAACCGGGAAGCCGGAGCGGAAAAGCTCAGACTTCCCGGTTTGCTTTATTTGTAGGATATGGTGGGCGTAAGGGTGAGGGACATTGGCCGGATAAAACGATAGGCAGATTGTGTCTATCTGAATAAATCGTCCATTGTCAGTATCGTGACAAACGTGGATGTATGTATGCCGTCCCGCAACCCGAAAGTTGTGATAAGGGTTGGCCACAAGGATTCTCTTACCCCGCTTTCAAGACGGAATGCCTCGACCCTGTTGCGGATTTTCTTGTTCTCTGTATTGTCAAGTGTAAAATCAGCTTCACTATATTTTATCTCAAACAGATTGATGACACCGTCCGCCCGTTCCAGAATCAAGTCAATCTGGGCTTTAGGCACACTCTGCTTACTACGCCATGAATAGAATTTAGTGGAAATCCTGTCTATGTGCAATGCTTCCTTTATTTGTGTGACGTGGCTCATGCAGATACGTTCAAAACAGAGTCCAAGCCATGTGTTCACTTCCGGTGTGCCTATATGGTTGCTCCAATATCTGACTTCAGTTTCTGCCCGGGGAATGAATGTCAGATAGAATAAGGAATAGAAATCCATCAACTGATATATTGCTGAATTTCTTTTTATGGTCTTATTGCGGACTACATATTTCCTTATGATGTCACAATTGATAAGATCCTCTAATTTGCCGCTGAGGGAACCGCTTGATTCTTTTGCAAGCATAGTCCGTAGTTCATCCCGTGTCATCCCGGTCTTTACCTTTGCTAAGGCACTGACAATGGACATATACGAATCAGGCGATCTGAAGACGTTTGTATTCTCTGCGCATCTCTTCTTCCTCACTGAAGAACAGGCGGTCTATGTTCATGGCAAAGCTCTCATGGCTGTGCAACAGACTGAGATAATACGGAACACCTCCTAATGCCATGTAAGCCTGCATGACGGCAATACGCTCCCATTTGAATCCACGGCTTTTAAGATATAGTTCTGTCTCATGCAAATTGAAAGGATGTAAATGAATCTCATGGGTGATACGGTCATGTAATCCGCCTTTATCATTGACAATATTACGTATCATCCAGGAGGTGGCGCTACCACATACAATCAGTGTCAGATTGTCTTGCAGGGAAGCCCAACTGTTCCAGAAATACCCCAGTGCCCGTATAAACCCGGAACGTTGTGTGTCCATTGACGGTAGTTCATCAAGAAAAACAATACAGCGACGCTTTTTGTTCAGGTTCTTCTTCAGGTGGATTTTCAAGATTCTGAAAGCCTCCATCCATGACTTGGGCTTATCGGGCAATATACCGCTATATTCTTGCATTGCGTCAATGAATGCTTCCATCTGTTCGTCTGCCGTACCGCCTAATACCCCAGTCATGGAAAATGCCATCTTTCCAGAGAACAGCCGGTTGACAAGATATGTCTTGCCCACGCGTCGTCGGCCATATATGGCGATAAATTCGGACCGGCTTGATGATGCGTATTCTTTCAGTAGCCGGATTTCCTGTTCTCTGCCTATTAATTTGTCCATAACTTATAAAAGTATTGATATGATGTTGTAAAGGTAATAAATAAAACCAATAAACAATTCAGTTTTTTCCAAAACTTTTTCTTATTTATGTTTTTGGAAAAAACTCAAGCCTGTTTATGCGGCATCATCAGAAGATACTTTTATGAATATTCAGGAATAAGTGGAATAACTTGTGTATGTTGTTGTATATACGGGAAATATGGGGTCTTCACAACTCCAGCCGGAAATCCACTTCATGCTTCTTTTGATAGCGGGTCCAGAACTTGCGCCTTTCTTCCATGGCGTAGGCCAGAGCCTCTTCTTCATCGAACCCTCTTGCGGCGGCATACTCGCGTATCATGAGCGTGAAGAACCGTTTCGGCCCCCAGAGACGCTTGAAGTTGGACAGACCTTTCTGCATCGTGACGGAACCGAAATACATGCGGTTGATGTCGACGAGCGAGAACCGGTAGTCGCCGGAGGGCGTAAGGGTGTAGAGGATGTTGCCGGGAGAGTAGTCGAGGTGCATGAGCTGTTTCTCATGGATGGTCGCCGTGAAGCGTGCGAACTCCTCTGCCAGTGTCTCGTATGTGCCTTCCTTGGCGTTGCCGATGTCGTATAGGGTGTGCTCGTATGGACACTGAATGCTGACGAAATAGCTGAAACCGAGCAGTCCGAAGCGTCGCTCCTCGATGTACGCCACGGCTTCGGGAGTGCTGATGCCGCGCGAAAGGAGTATCTGCGGATAGTTGTAGGCCCGCAGTCCCTTTGGCTTGCGTATGCCGGAGGAATATATCAGAAGATTCGGTCCCGAGGGGCGGTGGTAGCGCTTGACGTTGAGCATGGTGGCGTCGGGGAGCGTGAACACCTTGATGGTGTTGCGCCCTTCGTGGATGGTGTCCCCACTGGCGGAAAAGACGTGGGGTATGCTCTCGATGAAGCCGCTCAGATGGCTGTACTTCGGATTGGTCTGTATGGTGGTCATTCTGATGTCTTTTTTATTTGTCAAGTGTCTCACAGGCTTCTTTGAGGGCACGTCTGAGGTAGTGGCCTTCGATGAAACTGTTGCTGACGCGCATGATGTTTTTGCGCATGGCGGCATAGTCGTCGGCCGTGATGCCGTCAAGAGCCTTGGTGAGGTCGGCTATGCTGTCGATGCAGATGCCTATCTGCTCCTTGCGGACGAAAGAGGCAAGGGCGGCGCCGCTCCATATTATGATGGGCAGTCCGGCACGGATGTAGAACGAAACCTTGTGGGGAGTGTTGAATGTGAGGTATTCTCCGAAATTGCCGGTGCATCCGTCAAGCGAGTCTCCGTCCCATACGAGGCCGAAATCTCCGTCGACGCCGCTTATGAAAGCGTCTGCGGGGGTGAAGTCGTGGAATATGATGTCGTCACATTCGCGCAGTGACGGCAGCCCTTCACGGTTGCCGTAGATATGGAGCCGGTAGCCTTTGATGATGTCGGGAAGGAGCGTGATGAAGGCGTTCTTGCGCATGGCCAGGGCTCCGGCATATACGACGCGGGCCTGACCCGGTGTATATGATGATGTCTCGCGACATCTGGCTTCCGACTGATAGTCGAAGACGCCCAGCGCACCGGTTGCCTTGGTCAGCCCGTGGGCCTTCAGCCACTGTTCCATTGTCTCGTTTGAGGCTATGACATAATCGGCGCACATGAGGCGGCTGATCTCCTTCTTCTCAGTCAGCTTCTTGCGTCTGAAGACTCCGAGGTCGTGGATCAGGGCTACGGTCTTTGCTCCGCGCAGTCTGGCAACGCCGCAGATGAAGGCAAAATACTTCTTGATGGGATATTGAAGGAACACGATGTCACCAGGACGGACCCTTAGCGTATAGACCAGGACGCCGATGAGATTGTACAGGAACGTGACAATCTTGTTACGGCTGAATGAGCGCGGCAGACTGAGGTTGATTCCCCCTATGCGGGAAATGATGTCCTCGTTGTCTGTCCGGGCTTTGTTGCCGGAGCTGGCTGTTCCGCGATAGTTGCGCGAGATATAGCATAATCTTCTCATTTCGGTCTGTTTTTTAAGGGTACATAAAGAGTTCATGGTGCTGGCGGAGCGGTTGGAGGCCTGTCGTCATTGGCGCTTGCGCTTCCAGCGGTTGTGTGTCCAGAGATACGTGTGGGGCGCGGTGCGTATCGATTCCTCCAGCATGGCGAAGAAGCGGCGGGTGATTTCAAACTCTTCGAGCTCCTGCGGACGGTCTGTCAGCAGGCGGAAGGTGCAGACGTAATGGCCGCGCCGCGGACGTTGCATGTCCACGTAGAAGACAGCGTTGTTCATCTTGCGCATTATCCGCTCGGCTCCCGTGAAGACGGGAGTGTCGTGGTTGAGGAAGTCGAGCCACAGATGGATGTTCTCCCATTTCGGCGTCTGGTCGGCGATATAGCCGAAGAGCGACATGCGGTTGTCCCGCTTGTATTCCACCAGACGGCGCAGGATGTCCTTCTTGGGTATGCACACGCCGCCCATGCTCTGACGGATGTCGATGAAGAGACGGTCGAAGGCTTTGTTATAGAGCGGGTGGTAGATGAGGCCCATGACGGCGTCGTTGTGGCGGTCGAAGGCAATGCCGGTGGCGGAGAGCCACTCCCAGTTGCAGTAGTGGCCGAGTATGGCGGCGCAGGTCTGGCCGCGGTCGAAACATTGCTCTATCTGCTCGACGTTGCGGAACTCGATGTGTTTCAGCAGACGGTCTGAACTGATGGACAGTAGCTTTATGGTTTCGTTGAAATAGTCGCAGAGAAAATGGTAGAAACGGCGCTCGATGTGCTTTATTTCCTTCAGGCTCTTGTCGGGAAACGATGTCGTGAGGTTCTTGCGGACAATCTTCCTGCGGTATCTAACGACATGGTAGACAATGATGAAACCGATGTCTGACAGCAGATAAAGCACGCGCAGAGGCAGCAGCGACACGGCGTAGAACACGGCGTGCAGTATCATGTATGTTATGTTTTCCTTCCTGTTCATCTGTTCTTAAGGTCATTGGATGTGACTTGGAGGATGGCCTTGCCCATCCTCTCCAGCTTTCCGGCGTCGTCACTTTGGTTTGCAGCCATGCCGCCGGCATCCAGGTCGTAGACGATATATCCCGTGCTGTCGGTGAGCATGAAGCCGTTGTTGTATGTGTTCATGGCCGTCGGATAGCGGTAGGTGTCACTGAGAACGTCGCGGCTGAAGGCAAACTCGTCGTGGCTGATGCCCATCCGGCCGAGCAGCGTGGCGGCAAGGTCGGTCTGATTGCATATCAGGCTGATTTCCTTGGGCTGTCTGACGGCTCCTCCTGTCCATATCATGGGGATGTGGTTGTAGAGCAGCTGCGTGTTGTCAATCCCGCCGTATCTTATGCTATGGTCGGGGAGCATGATGACAAGGAGATTGTCCCATGCCGGTGTGGCGCGCAGACGGCTGATGAACTGTCCGATGCAGCGGTCGAGATAGTGGAACGAATTGAGCACTTCGTCGTCCATGTCACGTGTCGGGACGTCCCAAGGCTCATGGCTGCTCAGCGTCGAGTAGCCGATAAGAAAGCGGCCGCCGTCTTTCCGGGAGGTGATCATGTCGTAGAGCCGGCCGAACGTTATGTCGTCACGGACGCCCCATTTGGCCGACCTCTGCTCTTCTTTCGTGAAGTCGTCCATGCTGGTCAGGCGCTCAAATCCGGTGCTGATGAGATAGCTCCGCATGTTGGTGAAGTTGATGTCGCCGCCGTAGAGATATTCCGTTGTGTAGCCTTCGCGTTTCAGGCTGGCTGCTATTGACGGCATGGTGCGGCTCTTGTCGGGCATCTTCATCACCGAACTGTTTGGGAACGAGGGGTAGCCGCTCAGCGCGCAGACCGTCCCGCGGTCCGTGCGCCATGAGTTTCCGTAGCATCGGGGGAAGTAGATGCTTTCGTGGGCGAGCCTGTTCAGATTGGGCATGACGTCCTTGCGGCCTCCTATTTCCGTGAACACGCCGCCGCAGCCTTCAAGCAATATGACCACGATGTCGGGCCTGCGGCTGTTCAGCAGCAGCGTGTCGCCGCCGCGGCTTTCCGTGCTGTAGACGCCGGCGACGAGCTCACGGCACGTTTGTTCGTCGTAGTAATTGTAGATGTCGTAGTCTTTTGCGCCGTGCTCAAACGAGGAGAGGAAGCAAAAGAGCGGGTTAACGGCTGCGTGGTTGAGATATTGTTTCTGTGAGAAATAGACCTGCCCGATGTTTGTTGTGGCGTCAGTCACGCCGCCGCGGATGCCTATTATGAGAACGGGGATGGCCGCGATACACACGGCTGTCCCTGCGATTTTGCTGCCGAGGTGTCCGGCCGGCGGCATTTCTTTCGGCGTTACGGACGTGAACACCTTATATATAATGTAGGTGGTGACGGCTGTCAGCGCTATTCTTACGGTCAGATACCATGCCGAGACGCTTGAGGTGATGCCCCGCGGGGTTTCGAGATACGGCAGGACGGAACTGTTGAGCTTGAATCCCCAGAACTCATAGAGGCTCGTGTCGCTTACGAACGTGGCTGCCAGCGCGGCGGCGATGATGCCGTACCAGACCTTCAGCGCGGTGCGCATCGGTTTCCACCGGTTCCACCACAGTGACACCATGGTCACGAGGAAAGGCAGAAGCAGCAGATATATGGCCGTGGAGGCGTCGAGCGAGAGCCCATGCCATGCCACTGCGGCGAAGTCGGAGACGGTGAAAGGATAGGTCACGCTGTTGTATGCCATAAAGAACAGCTTGGCAATGATGAATATCATCACCGTCATGAGATAGACCTTTATGACAAACAGCGTCCTTTGTCTCATTTGCTTTATACGTTTAGCATCGCCGGCAGCCTATGTCCTCTGCATCTCCGTCAGCTTCTTGTAGTAGCCGTCCATGGCGATGAGCTCATCGTGGGTGCCGCGTTCGACGATCTGGCCTTCGTGGATGACGCAGATTTCGTCGGCGCTATGGATGGTGGAGAGGCGGTGGGCGATGGCCACGGTGGTGCGGGTCTTCATGAGGCGTTCGAGAGCTTCCTGAACGAGGCGCTCGCTTTCGGTGTCGAGGGCCGATGTAGCCTCGTCGAGGATGAGGATGGGCGGGTTCTTGAGGATGGCGCGGGCGATGCTGACGCGCTGTCGCTGTCCGCCGGAGAGGCGTCCGCCGCGGTCGCCGATGCCGGTGTCGAACTGGTGTTCGGACTCCATGATGAAGTCGTAGGCGTTGGCTATCCTGGCTGCTTCCTCAATCTGTTCCTGCGTGGCGTTGTCGACGCCGAAGGCGATGTTGTTGCGGAAGGTGTCGTTGAAGAGGATGGCCTCCTGGTTGACGTTGCCGATGAGCTGGCGCAGGTCGTGTATGCCGAGGTCTTTGACGTTGATGCCGTCGATGAGCACCTCGCCTTCCTGCACGTCATAGTAGCGCGGGATGAGGTCGACGAGTGTCGACTTTCCGCCGCCGCTCTGTCCGACGAGGGCCACGGTCTTGCCCTTTTCGATGGTCAGGTTGATGTTGCGGAGCACCCAGCGTGTGTGCGTCGGGTCTTCGGGATGGTAGTTGTAGGCGAAGGAGACGTTGCGGAACTCTATCTTGTGCTTGAATTCCGGCAGCGGAACGGGGTTCTTCGGTGCCTTTATCGGATTCTCGGCTTTGAGGATTTTGTTGACGCGGTCCATTGAGGCGAGTCCGCGGGGGATGTTGTAGCTGGCCTTGACGAACTCTTTGAGCGGGTTGATGATGCTGTAGAGTATGACGAGGTAGTAGATGAATGTCGGTCCGGAGATGGTCGACTTGTTGAGCACGAGTATTCCGCCGAACCAGAGGACGATGACGATGAGCACCGTTCCGAGGAACTCGCTCATGGGGTGGGCCAGCTGTATGCGGATGGTCATGTTCTTGAGCGTGTTGCGGTGGAGGTTGTTGATGTGGTCGAAGCGTTTGTTCATCTTCTCTTCGGCGCAGAAGGCCTTGATGATGCGCAGTCCGCCGAGGGTCTCCTCGACCTGGCTGATGGTGTCGCTCCAGAGCGCCTGGACGTTGAGTGACTGGGCTTTGAGCTTTCGGCTGATGATTCCCATGAGCCATCCCATGAAGGGCACGACGATGAGGGTGAAGAGCGTGAGCTCCCAGCTGATGAAGAAGAGCGTGACGACGTAGCTGACGATGAGGATGGGGTTCTTGAAGAGCATGTCGAGTGACGACATGATTGATGCTTCGACTTCGTTGACGTCACCGGTGATGCGGGCGATGATGTCTCCCTTGCGTTCTTCGGTGAAGAAGCTCAGGGGCAGTGCCGTAATCTTGAAGTAGATCATGTTGCGGATGTCGCGCACGATGCCGGTTCGTATCGGTACGACGAAGGCCGACGCTCCGAAGTAGAGTCCGGTCTTGATCATCGTGGTCAGGCAGAGGAACATTCCTATGGCGAAGAGTGCCGTGACGGCTCCCCACTGGTCTATCATCTGGCAGACGTAGTAGTTGAGGTTGTTGAACGCCCAGTCCTTGAAGTTGCCGTCACCCCATGCCATGGGGGTCTCGACCCGCTTCTCGTCTATCTTGAAGAGAATCTGGAGGATTGGTATCAGCGCGGCGAACGAGAAGATGTTCATTGCGGCTGAAAGGATGTTGCATGCTATGGATGCGACGAGATACTTCTTGTATGGCGGCAGGAAGCGCCACATTATCTTTAGGAATTCTTTGACCATTTTCTTTTTAAGGAGTTATCGCGGGCAGAGCCCGCTCAGGAGTTAAAGGGAGTTATCGCTCCCTGCGGTCGCTCAGGAGTTCTTGCCGTGCAAGCGGTCAGAGACCGATTGAAAGCCGATAGCCGACGTAAAGGCTTCTTCTTTTAAAAAGAGGGGGAACGGCGTCAGCCTATTACTCGCTTCGCTCATCAACACGTCTTCATTCTTCATTTTATTACTTCCCCGAACAGTGTTGCGCTGGTGCTGTCTGTGATTTTCACGCGCACGGTCTGGCCGACGTGGCACTGTCCCTTGTCGAAGACAACCATCTTGTTCTGTTCCGTCCGTCCGCACATCTGTTCCCGCGAGCGCTTGCTGTAGCCTTCGACGAGCACGTCGAATTCGTGGCCCACGTCGCGCCGGTTGGCCTCGGCGGAGAGCTCGGTCTGAAGCTGTATCATCTCGTTGAGACGTCTTATCTTCACGTCCTCGGGCACGTCGTCGGGGAGATGTTTCGAGGCGTAGGTGCCCGGCCGCTCGCTGTATTTGAACATGAAAGCCGAGTCGTAGCCCACCTCGCGCATCAGCGACAGCGACAGCCGGTGGTCCTCCTCCGTCTCGCTGTGATAGCCGACGAAGATGTCCGTCGTTATGGCGCAGTCAGGGACGATGCGCCTGATGGCGGCCACACGGTCGAGATACCACTCGCGGGTGTACCTGCGGTTCATCAGTTTCAGTATCCTGTTGCTTCCGCTCTGCACCGGCAGGTGGATGTGGCGGCAGACGTTGGGCTCTTCGGCTATGACGCGCAGCGTCTCGTCGCTCATGTCCTTGGGGTGGCTCGTGGTGAAGCGCACGCGCATCCCGGGGACGGCACGGGCTACCATGCGCAGCAGGGAGGCGAAGTCGAAGTCGGAGCCCCCCTCGGTCCCCCCTAAGGGGGGAATAGTGTGTGAGTGAGGGAGAGATGTTTGGATGTTTGTTTGGGACAAACGGTAACTTTCATCCCCTCCTTGGGGGGATTTAGGGGGGCATAGCCCGTGCGACTGCGCGCAGTCTTCCACGAGCTTCAATCTGTGGCGACGACAGATATCGCCGATGCGCTCCGTGTAGGCCATGCGGCCGTAGAGATGGACAATCATGACGGCACGGGTGCGCTCGGTGATGGCCTGTTCGATGAGCGCGTCGTCTATCTGGAATGTGTCGGGACGCGGTTCGATGAGCACGGGAATGAGTCCGTTTTCGGTTATCGACAGGATGGAGGCTATATAGGTGTTGGCCGGAACGATGACTTCGTCGCCCTCCGTCATCACACCCATCTCCATGTAAGCCCGCAGAATAAGCGTCAGAGCGTCGAGCCCGTTGCCGCAGGCGATACAGTGGCGGACACCGCAATAGCGTGCATATTCTTCCTCAAAGCGTGCCACGGCCTCGCCTTGCAGATACCATCCGCTGTCTATCACACGCGCCACGGCCTCGTGGATTTCCTCTGCGTGGCGTTCGGTGACTTTCTTTAAGTCGAGATATTTGATTGTCATAGTGTCTTAATATAAAGCCCCCTCCGGCTCAACCCCCAAAAAGAGGGAGAAACCTGCGGTTTGATAATTATTCTTTATGCCTGCTATTGTCTTTAACTCCTGAGCGGGCTCTGCCCGCGATAACTCCATTTAACTCCTTTAACTCCTAAATAATATCCCACTCATACGTATCGTAGCACACTCCGCGGCCGCCGTAACCCTCCTTGTGGGCTATGAGACCGGCGTTGATGACGCTGCCCTGCTCCTCCGTGGAGCTGCCGAAATCGAGAAAATCGATGTCGGGATAGTCGGTGTACATGACCTGTTCATAGATAGCCTCCATCGCACCGGCCTGTTTTCCGCGGTCGGTGGTGCCGCTATACTGTCCGTGGAGCACCTGCGGGGTGATGTAGAACGTGATTCCGCCGATGATTTCGTCGCCGATGTAGGCGTTGTATTGGATGATATTGTCCGGGAAACGTGACTTCAGCAGTTGCATCTCGGCCAGAGTATGGACAGGCTTTGCGTCGAAACGCCGCGCCAAATTGGCTTCCAGTACCGGCCAGAACTCGGCGATGTCTGCGTCGCGTCGCACCCACACGCCGCTCTCATGGGCCTGTTTGAGGCGCCGGCGGTGGTCCTTGCGCCATCTGAGGTTCTGCTTCATGGCGATGGCGGTGCCGATGTTGCGCAGATGCAGACGGGCGTTGCACTTCCAGAAGATGGCGTAGAGGTCTTCTTCCGACGGGTGACGGTGATATATCCACGGAATGGGGCGGTAGATGACGCGCGTTATTCCGCAGTCGCAGAGATAGCCGTTGAGTTCGGAGAACAGCTCGACAACGTCGCCGATGGTGACGTCGATGTTCATCACGAGCCCGCCGTAGGTCAGTCCGTAATGTGAATAGAGCGTTGTTCCGACGACGTGTGCGGGCATAATGGAGTGGAGCCGGCCGGATTTATAGAACATCAGCGAGTGATCGGTGAAGCGGTCGGCGTGGTAGTCCATATAGGCGCGGTAGAACAGGAACGTAGCGTTCCTGGCCTGAGAGACATAACGGTCCCAGGTTGCGGCGTCGGCGGGGGTATATCTTTTTATCTCAAACATGTCAGATGTCAGATATTAGGTGTCATATTATATATATGTCAGGGTCTTATCCCTTCACCTCGTAGACACCCTCCCCTTGGGGAGGGCCGGGGTGGGGCCGTCGTTTCGTCGGGCTATCGGTCCACACCCATATACTTCAGATAGTCTCCGTAATCCCTTATGTAGTCTTCCTCCTCAAACGGGTCGGACGCCAGCACGAGACAGACGGCTCCCGAGGAGAAATCGTCAAGCGTGCGCCATACGCCGGTCTCGACGAGCAGACCCTGATAGGGGTGGTTGAGATGATAGGTTGTGCGCTCGCGGCCATTGTCCAGCGTGACCTGAAAGCTGCCGCTCACGGCGATGATGAACTCGCGGCAGTGCTTGTGGGCATGTCCGCCGCGGCTCTCGCCTCCCGGAACGTCATAGACCCAGTAGGCGCGGGCGATGTCGAAGGGGATATTGCGGTTCCCCTCAGCCACGGTGAGATTGCCGCGCGGGTCGAATATCTTCGGCAAGTCGATTATTTTTCCTTCCATAGTTTTATATGGCCCCCTCCTGCTCCCCCAAAGGGGGAGAGACCATGGGGCTTCAGTTGTTAGGGCCCCCTCCGACTCCCCCCAAGGGGGAGAGACCATGGGGCTTCATTTGTTTGTTAATTCAATCTCGTCATTGCTGTTCAGGCTTTAAGAGTAATCATACCTTTTCACTCTGAACTCTGACCTTAATTATATATTGCGCCAATGCCGTTCCCGCCAGCGTTGTCGCTGCGCATAGCGTCAGGGCGAGCCAATAGGGCGACGTGGGGATGACGGCGGAGAGGCATGGAAGAACGGCCAAGGTGATGCTGATGGCCATCTGATGGACCATGAACAGCGGAAAACTGATGTTCCCGAGCCATATCAAAGGTTTGCGGCGGAGCAGCCATGCCACTGCCCCACCCTGCTTTTCACAGGCGAAGAGCAGGATGATGGCCACGTTGACGGGCCAGAAGAGACATGCCGTCCGTATCTGCAGGTTGACGTACGGATGGGCGGCAAGCGTCATGGCAAGTGCGGCGAAGACGGCCAGTTCGGCCGCGGTGGCCGTCAGGCGGCTTTCCAACACTGCTGCGCGGCGCTTTTTCAACCATACGGCAACGTGCCAAAGGGTCACGCCGATGGCGAAATCGACGGTCCGCACGGGCGGAAAGACATAGACGATGGCGTTTGTCATGGCGTCCGGAATGTTGCAGAGAAGCACGGCGTAGGCCGCGAGGACGGCCGCCCATGCGCCGGTGAGCGCCGCCGGAGTCATGCGGCGCACGACCCGGAAGACGACGGGAAAGACGGAGTAGCAGAGTAGTATGTCCGAGAGGAACCATGAGACGGCGTTGGCCGAGAAATAGAACCCGGCCGACGGAATCCAGCTCTGGACGAGCAGCAGGTTCGGCACGCTGAGGAAGATTTCAATCAGGCGCATCAGCAGCGCGTCGAGCCATTTGGGCGCAAGGCCGCTGACCGTGCCGAAGAGGATCGCGAGCAGCGTGGAAATGAC
>USFX01000026.1 GCA_900553965.1 uncultured Prevotella sp. | reverse complement strand
GAGGGGACTAAGATTACCCCACTTAAAGGCTTCCATGCGAGTTCTGCAACACCCTCTTGGGGTGGGTTTTAGCTGGATCTTAGCTGGGTCTTAGGTGTTTTTAAACCGGGTCCACGTCATAATACATCATCACCGAGGTGTAACGTTTGTCCTTGGCGAGACCTTGTTGGGCCATGCGGAGATATTCGCGGACACGGGGCAAGTCTATCGAGTTCTCCAGTTTGAGAACAATTTTCCTTATGCTCAGCGTCTTCACACGTGCCACCGACGGCTTGTCGGGGCCGAGAACACGCCCCCCGAACCACTGGCGGAGCCAGGCGGCGAGCTGCAGAGCGGCTGCCGTGACGGTGTCGTCGTGGCGGTGCTTGAGGTATATATATATAAGGTGGGTGTACGGCGGATAGCGGAAAGCAAGCCTTTCCTCGGCTATGTCGCGGTAGAGAGAGGCGTAGTCGTTGGCCACCACCTGCCGTATGACCGGCAGATCGGGGCTCTTCGTCTGCAGAATGACAAGCCCGCGGCGACCGCGACGGCCCGCACGGCCGCTCACCTGAGCCATCATCATATATGCCTGTTCGTATGCCCGGAAGTCGGGATAGCTCAGCATCGTGTCGGCGCTGAGTATGCCGACGACGCTGACGCGGGCGAAATCCAGTCCCTTGCTGACCATCTGCGTGCCGATGAGAATGTCGGTGCGCCCTTCGGCGAAGTCGCCGATGATGCGGCCGTAGGCATTCCGCGTCTTCGTTGTGTCGAGATCCATCCGCGCCACGCGTGCCTCGGGGAAGATGTCGCGGATGATGTCCTCAATCTTCTCCGTGCCGAAACCGCGCGTCCGCAGTTCACGGCTGCCACAGGCGGGACACTCCGAGGGCACGGGCGTCGTCGCGCCGCAGTAGTGGCACGTCAGCTGGTTCATGCTCCGGTGGAGCGTCAGGCTCACGTCGCAACTGTTGCAACGCGGCACCCAACCGCACTGGCGGCACTCTATCATCGGTGCGAAGCCGCGGCGGTTCTGGAACAGTATGGCCTGTTCGCCGCGTTCCAGCGCCTCCCTGACGCGGGTCAGGAGCTGCGGGGAGAACGGCCCGTTCATCATCCGGCGGCGCTGGAGGTCGGCTATGTCGACAATCTGAATCTCGGGAAGCTCCACACCCTGATAGCGCGTTGTGAGACTGACCAGCCCGTACTTTCCCTTCACGGCGTTGTGATACGTCTCCATCGACGGCGTGGCCGTTCCGAGGAGCGTCTTTGCACCCGCCATTGAGGCCAGCATGACGGCGGCCGAGCGGGCATGGTAACGCGGCGCGGGGTCCTGCTGCTTGTAGCTGGACTCGTGTTCCTCGTCGACGATGACCAGTCCGAGGCGCCGGAAGGGCAGCAGGACGGCCGAACGGGCGCCGAGAATGATGTCGAAGGGGGCGTCGGAGAGCTGCTTGCGCCATATCTCGACGCGCTCGGCATCGGAATATTTCGAGTGGTAAATGCCCAGACGGCGGCCGAAGACGCGGCGCAGACGGTCCATCATCTGCACCGTCAGGGCTATCTCGGGCAGCAGATAGAGCACCTGCCGGCCGGCGTCGAGCTCGCGCTGGATGAGATGGATGTATATCTCGGTCTTGCCGCTCGACGTAACTCCGTGGAGCAGCGTGACGTTCTTGCTGAGGAAAGAAAACAATATGGCGTTGTAGGCGTCCTGCTGCGGCTGGCTCAGCGGCCGGATATTATCCGGACACGGCTCTCCTCCGGCGTTGAGACGGCCCACCTCGCGGGTGTATGTCTCCAGGACGCCGCGCTTGACGAGCGCCGTGACGGAAGCCAGATTGGCGTGGGAGGCGTTCATGAGCTCCTCCCGCGTTATCTCCACCGGCTCCATCCGGCAGGTGTCCCCGCTCAGCGTGTCCCAATGGGAAAGGGCGAGATAGGCCGTGAGAACCTCCATCTGACGGTCGGCGCGGCGCAGCATGTCCATCGCTATATGCAGCGCGCGCTCCGAACGGTATGGCGGCGTGAGGCGGACATAAAGCTCGGTGCGCGGCCGCCATCCCTCCTCGGCCTTCAGTCCGGAGGGCAGCGCGGCCTTCATGACCTCGCCGATGGGCGACATATAGTAGTCGGCAATCCACTGCCAGAGACGATACTGCCCCTCGGTCACGACCTCGGCCTTGTCCGGCACCTGAGCCACGGGCTTCACGTCGTAGCCCTCGGGAGCCGTGTCGTGAACCCGCGCCACGACACCCATGTATGTCTTTCTGCGTCCGAAGGGCACCACAACGCGCATGCCGAAGCGCACCGCGCCCTCCAGCGACGGCGGCACGGAATAGGTGAACAGCCCTTCGAGGGGCAGGGGAAGGATTACGTCTGCATATTTCATCGCATGCAAAGATACTGCTTTAGCCACGAACGGCAAAGCCATGACGTCCTTTTTTCTATCCTGAAGGAGCATGAAGGAAGCGGACGGAGGAAGTAAAACAGCCTGTTTTGGCCGGCAATATAGGCTATATTGGTCGGTAATATAGCCTGTTTTACCGGGTAATATAGCCTATATTACTTTGCAATATGACTCATTTTACTCAGTAATATGACTCATTTTACTCGGTAATATGACTCGTTTTACCGGGTAATATGACTCATTTTGATTTACGGCAGGATGCTTACCGGTCCGTAACGCAAGACGCCGGAGACTGTCATTGCAGCTCCGGCGTCCTTGCCTTATTGTACTCCGGTTATGCAACCGGAACGTTGTCATGATTGTGTTCGGATGTTACAGCTTCTGCTGTACCTCGATTTCTGTGAATGTCTCGATGATGTCGCCTTCAAGAATATCGTTGAAGTTGACGAGGCTGATACCGCACTCAAATCCTGTCGGCACCTCCTTGACATCGTCCTTGTAGCGCTTGAGCGCGCTGATGTCGGCCGTGTGGACCACGATACCGTCGCGTACGACACGGGCACGGTCCGAGCGATGGACCTTTCCTTCGGTGACAATGGCTCCGGCAACGGTTCCGACCTTGGAGATCTTGAACACCTGGCGCACTTCCACCTGACCCGTAACAATCTCTTTCTTCACCTTGTCGAGCATGCCTTCCATGGCCGACTTGATGTCCTCGATGGCGTCATAGATGATGGAATAGGTGTTTATCTCCACGCCCTCGTTGTCGGCCAGCTTGCGCGCGCCGGTCGAGGGACGCACCTGGAAGCCCACGATGATGGCGTCGGAAGCGTCGGCCAGCTGGACGTCGTTCTCCGAAATCTGACCCACGGCCTTGTGGATGACGTTGACCTTTATCTTCTCCGTGGACAGCTTGATGAACGAATCGCTCAGAGCCTCCACCGAACCGTCGGTGTCGCCCTTGACGATGAGGTTGAGCTCCTTGAACGAACCGAGGGCGATGCGGTGGCTGATGTCGGCCAGAGTCAGACGGGTCTGTGTGCGCAGACCCTGCTCACGCTGCAGACGCTCGCGTTTTCCGGCAATCTCCTTGGCCTCCTGCTCGGTCTCCATCACGTGGAATGAGTCACCGGCCGTCGGCGCGCCGTTGAGTCCGAGGATTATCGCGGGCTCGGCCGGGGCTGCCTTCTGGATGCGCTGGTTGCGCTCGTTGAACATGGCCTTGATGCGGCCGTAGCTCGTTCCGGCAACGACATAGTCGCCGACCTTGAGCGTTCCGTTGCTCACGAGCACCGTAGAGACATATCCACGGCCCTTGTCCAGCGACGACTCGATGATCGAGCCCGTCGCACGGCGGTTCGGATTGGCCTTCAGGTCGAGCATCTCGGCCTCCAGCAGAACCTTCTCCAGCAGGTCGTCGACACCCATTCCCTTCTTGGCCGAAATCTCCTGACACTGGTACTTACCGCCCCACTCTTCCACGAGGAGGTTCATCTGAGACAGGTCTTCGCGTATCTTGTCGGGATTTGCGCCCGGCTTGTCTATCTTGTTGATGGCGAACACCATCGGAACGTTGGCCGCCTGAGCATGTGAGATGGCCTCCTTCGTCGTCGGCATGACGCTATCGTCGGCCGCGATGATGATGATGGCGATGTCCGTAACCTGTGCTCCGCGGGCACGCATGGCCGTGAATGCCTCGTGACCCGGCGTGTCGAGAAACGTTATCTTGCGGCCGTCGCCGAGCGTGACGTTGTATGCTCCGATGTGCTGGGTGATTCCTCCGGCCTCACCGGCGATGACGTTGGTGTTGCGGATGTGGTCGAGAAGCGAGGTCTTACCGTGGTCAACGTGACCCATCACCGTCACGATTGGGGCGCGGGGCAGCAGATCGCTCTCGTCGTCCTCCTCCTCGCTGATGGCCTCGCTGACCTCAGCGCTGACATATTCGGTCTTGAAGCCGAACTCGTCGGCAACGATGTTCACGGTCTCGGCGTCCAGACGCTGATTGATGGACACCATGATTCCGAGGCTCATACATGTTCCGATGACCTTCACCACAGGCACGTTCATCATCGTAGCCAGCTCCGATACGGTCACGAACTCGGTCAGCTTGAGCGTCTTGCTCTCTGCCTGTTCCTCGCGACGCTCCTCATTGAGACGCTCCTGAACGGCCTCACGCTTCTCGCGGCGATACTTGGCGCCCTTCTTGTTCTGGTTTGTCTTGTTCGTGAGACGTGCCAGCGTCTCCTTTACCTGACGTGCAACGTCCTCCTCGCTGACCTCCAGCGGCTTGGCCGGCTGACGGTTCTTGTTGCGGTTGCGGCCCTTTCCGCCCTGACCTCCGCGGTCAGCGGCAGCGTTCTTTCCGCCGTTCTGTCCTCCGGCGGCACCCTGACCGGCATTGCCCTGTCCGCCTTTGTTCTTGTTCTTCTTGCCGCCGGCCGATGAGCCGCCGGCCTGCTTGGCGGCAGCTTCGATGTCTACGCGCTCCTTACCGATACGGACGCGTTTCTTGCGTTCTGTGCCGTTCTGCTGTCCGTTCTTGTTCTCGCGCTCCTTGCGGCGCTCCTCCTTCGACTTCTTCTTGGGCCGGGTGCTCTGGTTGAGCTGCGAGAGGTCAATCTTTCCGAGCACGTTCACCTTCGGAGCCAGCTTTGCCTCACTCTGCAGGGTGAATATCTTCGGCTCGGCCGGCGTGCTTTCCGGTTCAGCGGCCGGAGCCTCAGGCTTCTTGTTTTCCGCTGCGGCTGCGGCAAGCTTCTGTCTTTGCCTCGGCTACGGGAGCAGCGGGCTTCTGCTGCTGTTCCGGACGTGCGGGCTTGGCTGGTTTGGCGGAAGCCTCGGCCGGCACTGCCGGTTTGGGCTGCTCCTGCTTCTTGGGCTGTCCTGCCTTTGCGGGCTTCTCCGTGGTTTGCTTCTGGACAGCGGCGGCAACGGTCTCCTTCTTCTCAGCAGCCGGTGCGGCCTCGGCCGGCTTCCCGGCGGCTGCGGCGGGAGCAGCCGGTTTCGGCTTCTTCTCCGTGGTCTCCTTGACCGGCTGTGCGGGCTTGCGGCCTACGCTGTCAAGGTCAATCTTGCCCAGCGGCTTGAACGCCGGACGCTGTTCGAGAAGGTCTTCGGCCTTGGTCACCTTGCGGTCCGACTTCTTGTCCTTGGTCTTCTTGGCAAATATCTTCTCTGCCTCGCTCTTTATGTCCTTGTCGCCTTTGAACTCACGCACAAGCGCGTTGTACTGTTCATCGGTTATCTTCGTGCTCAGGTTGGCGTCTTCCTTAATCTCGCCCAAGTTCTTCTTGTTCTTCAGAAAGTCGACAGCCGTCTGAAGCCCGATGTTCAGTTCTGTTAATACTTTATTTAATCTGATGGCCATATCTTACTTTTTAATTCGTAATGCATAATGCACAATGCACAATTAATTTTCTGTTTCTTCACTCGTCCCGTTGTTAATGCTCATCCATAATTATGCATTACGAATTATGAATTATGCATTTGATTATTCGAACTCGGCCCTGAGCACGTTCAGCAGATGGTCAACGGTCTCCTCTTCGAGGTCTGCCTTTTCGATGAGCATCTCGCGGGGAGCGTTGATGACTGCCTTTGCCGTGTCAAGTCCGATAGCCTTGATGGCGTCGATAATCCATTGGTCGATTTCGTCGGAAAACTCGTCGAGATAGATGTCCTCATCGGCTTCGCCCTCGTTGACGACGCGGAAGACGTCGATGGTGAACTCCGTGAGCATCGAGGCCAGCTTGATGTTCATACCGCCGCGGCCTATGGCCAGCGATACCTGGTCGGGCTGGAGGTAGACTTCAGCCTTGTGGTTCTCCGCGTCGAGCGTGATGCTTGACACGACGGCGGGGCTGAGAGCGCGCTGGATGAACAGCTGCATGTTGCTGGAATAGTTGATGACGTCGATGTTCTCGTTGCAGAGCTCACGGACGATGCCGTGGACGCGGCTTCCCTTGACACCGACACAGGCTCCGACGGGGTCGATGCGCTCGTCATAGCTCTCGACGGCAACCTTGGCGCGCTCGCCCGGCATGCGTGCCACGCGGCGGATGGTGATGAGTCCGTCGTTGATTTCGGGAACCTCGGCCTCCAGCAGACGCTCCAGGAACTGTGTGCTGGTACGGCTGAGGATGATGCGCGGATTGTTGTTCTCGTTGTCCACACGCAGGACGATGGCCCTTACCGTCTCGCCCTTGTGATAGGTGTCCGAGGGAATCTGCTCGCTCTTGGGCAGGTGGAGCTCGTTGCCTTCATCGTCGATGAGCAGCACTTCGCGCTTCCACATCTGATAGACCTCACCGCTGACGATGTGGCCGACCTTGTCCTTATACTTATTATAGAGGGAGTCGTGCTCCAGTTCGAGAATCTTCGAGGCCAGCGTCTGGCGCAGATTCAGGATTGCACGGCGTCCGAAGTCGCTGAAATTAACCTCTTCGCTGACTTCCTCTCCCACTTCATAGTCAGGCTCTATCTTCTGTGCGGCGGTTAGCGAGATTTCCTTGTTCTCGTCCTGCACTTCTCCGTCGGCCACAACCACGCGGTTGCGGTGTATCTCGAAGTCACCCTTGTCGGGGTTGACGATAACGTCGAAGTTCTCGTCGCTGCCGAACATCTTTGCTATCACGTTGCGGAAGCTCTCCTCCAACACACTCACCAGCGTGGTACGGTCGATATTCTTTGTCTCCTTAAACTCCTGAAAGGTCTCGATCATGCTGGGACCCTTCTCTTCTTTCTTTGCTGCCATAGCCTGTTTATTTGAAACTTAATAGGTATTTTGTATATTTCACATTGTTCATATCATACTCATAGTCCACGTCGGCCATCACGGGGCGTTTCTTTCCCTCGACTTTCTGCTTCTCGCGGACGGTGACGGTGAATCTATCTCCGTCGACATCCTTGAGCACTCCCTGGACCTTCCGGCCCTCGGCCGTGAGCACTTCGACGTCCTTTCCTACGTGGTTGACATACTGCCGCGCCACCTTGAAAGGCTGTCCGAGGCCGGCCGAGCCGACCTCCAAATCGTAGTCATCAAGCTCTTCCCCGAGTCTTTCCTGCACAAAGCGGCTCAGCTCGGCACAGTCTTCTATCCACACACCGTCGGCATGGTCTATCTCCACCACGATACGGTGGTCCGGCGACATGCTGATGTCCACGAGAAAGTAGTCGCCATTCTGCAACCACTCCTCCACAATCGTCTCAACTACGTTCTTATCTATCATACGCATTTGGGTTATTAAAAATGAAAATGAGGAGCTTTCGAGAAGCCCCTCATTCCACTGAACGCTGCAAAGGTAGTCATTTTTTCGGAAATGAGCAAGAATATTCTGTTTTTATTTTATCGCTTCCTGCGGGCGCGACGAAATAAGACGGAGTTACCGCAGGGGGCTTTTGCTAAACAATCGGCAAGCTGATGCCGTTTATTTTCTGGTAGATGTCGAGCGCATAGACGTCGGTCATGCCGCTGATATAGTCGATGACGGCCATGATGCGGGTTTCGAGGTCGGGCGAGCCGATGTCATACTGGCTGCTGACGCGGCCGATGAGCTGCTTGGAATAGAAGCGGCTGGGGTGGACGGCGGCTTCGGTCATCTGCTCCATGAGCGTCGCCATGATCTTGTATCCCGACAGTTCGACGTCGAGGACGGGCTTGCTGCAGTAGATGCTGGCCTTCGAGACGGCCACACAACGGCGATAGGCCTCACGCGGGACATCGGAGATATGGTCGATCA
Source organism: uncultured Prevotella sp. (assembly GCA_900553965.1). Lineage (GTDB taxonomy): Bacteria > Bacteroidota > Bacteroidia > Bacteroidales > Bacteroidaceae > Prevotella. The sequence continues at coordinate 10,023 of USFX01000026.1, read as the reverse complement.
GGCAGCCCGTGAGACGGCCGTCGAGTATCTCCTCTTCGTGACGGACAAAGGCTTCGACGCACTCGCGCTCCAGACAGCCGATGACACAGGAGCGCATGTAGACCACCTTTTCGTTGTCGTCCGTCAGCTGTTCGTCGTCGATGCGCCGCAGGATGCTCTCCCTCACGTCGTCGGGGAAGAAGCCGAGGAGCAGCTCCGAGGTCTTTTCGTATGACAGTATCTTGAGTTTGTGGGCGTCCTCGATGTCCATTATCTCGTAGCAGATGTCGTCGGCGGCCTCAACGAGATAGACCAGCGGGTGGCGGGCATAGCGCAGCGGCTCACCCGGGGCGGACAGCTGGCGGATGCCCATCTCACTGGCGATGCGCACGTAGGTGTCCCGCTCGCAGCTGAAGAAGCCGAATTTCCCGTGACTTCCGGCCGCGGCGGACTCATGGGGATATTTGACGATGGAGGCCAGCGTGGAATATGTCATCACGAAACCGCCCTGACGCCGTCCGCAGAAGCGGTGGGTCAGGAGCCGGAAGGCGTTGGCGTTTCCCTCGAAGCGCGTTATGTCGTTCCACAGTCCTTCGCTCAGCCTGTCCTGCAAAGCCTGTCCGGGACCTTCGGTGAAGAACGTCTGTATGGCTTTCTCGCCGGAATGACCGAACGGCGGATTGCCCAGGTCGTGGGCAAGACAGGCCGTGGCGACAATCTGGCCAATCTCGCCGATCATCGTCTGCCGCAGCTCCGGACGGCGCTCCATGAGCCGTGACGCCACGTCCGAGCCCAGCGACATGCCCACGCTGGCCACTTCTAGACTGTGGGTCAGCCGGTTGTGGACAAAGATGCTTCCCGGAAGGGGGAACACCTGCGTCTTGTTCTGCAGCCGGCGGAAAGGTGCCGAGAATATCAGCCGGTCGTAGTCGCGCTTGAATTCCGTGCGGTCGTCATGCCGCTCACTGTGCCGCTCTTCCTGTCCGAGCCGCTTGTTGGTGATGAGTTGTTGCCAGTTCATGGGTATTTTTATTCCTGTTATGCCTATGGCTATATAATTATGTGTCTTTCGGGAAAATGTGAGAAATACATCTTTAGAACATCTCCATATCCGATTTCAGACAAACATCATCGTCAAGAACAGAGATTTCGATTTCCTCTTGTATGTCATTTATTTCCATACAGTCCTGTATCTTTTCCTTATTTCCCTGTTCTTCCTGATATTCTCCTTTTCCGCGTCCGTGAGTTCGCCGTTCATACCACGTAGTATTGCCGAGCGGACTTCTTCCGCGAATTTGCCGGATATGAGTTCTCTTTGTGAATTAACGCCTAACATAACCGTTCTCCTTTCTTTATTGTTTCATCTGCAAAAATAGCTCTTTTTTCGTTAACCGCATTACATTTCCCTGCTTTTTACGCAAAAGACATTTCTGAATTTAGTGAACGTAATCCCCAATTTCCTACCGAAATTGGGGATTACAATCGCCAAATTAGGTAGGAATTTGGGGATTACGACAGTTTCCTGAATATTCAGGTACAACTGCATGACGGCTTGAAAGCGGCTTTGCGGCGCCGGCATTTGTCCGCAAAGTTCTGTTAAAAAAGCACTTTTTGAAGACGCAAAATAGAAGTAAAGGAATGTTAAATCGGAGCCGTTTCGCCGTCGTCCGGCGGTCGTCCCCGAGCCGCGGGGCCCTCCCGGGGTCACGGCGAGGCCGCTTTCGCATGACAACGGGGCCGCCGTTGCAACGCCGCGAGGCCCCCGCGGCAAGGTCGTAAGGGCCCCGCGGCTCGACGAAAAGACAACGGCGGGAAGCGACGGAGCGTAAGTGGCTGACTGTCAGGCTATCCTATTTTTCACGAAAAACGCGCTATTTTGCGTCGTAGCGCAGAAATCGCGGTTCGGAAGCGAATTAACCTATGTTAAAGTAAGGAATTTTTAGTTCAGAGGTCAGAGTGATGAGTGAAGAGGTATGATTACTCTTGTTGCATGAATACGCCCGACATCAATCGACAAGACATATCATACCTCTTCACTCATCACTCTTACCTCTGACCTGAAAGCATTACTCTGACCTAATTAAATATTACATTTTTATGAAATCTCGCCCTTGCCGGCATACTTATCCGGGATTATTCATATCTTTGCACCGGACAAAAACACCGGATTATGGAACGGACAAAGATACTTGTCGTAGACGACGAAGAAACCCTCTGCGACGTACTTCAATTCAATCTGGAGGCCGAAGGCTACGACGTCGACGTGGCCTACAGCGCCGAGGAAGCCCTGCGGCTTCCGCTCCACAGCTACGGCCTCGTGCTGCTGGACGTCATGATGGGCGAGATCAGCGGGTTCAGGATGGCCCGCATGATGCGCGACAATCCCGCGACGGCCGATGTGCCGATTATCTTCTGCACGGCCAAGGACACCGAGGACGAGATGGTCGCCGGACTTCGGCTCGGCGCCGACGACTATATCACGAAGCCCTACTCCGTGCGCAACGTCCTGGCCCGCGTCCAGACCGTCCTGCGCCGCACCCGACGGAACAGCCGCGACGACGGTGCCGGCGACGATCTCATCGTCTGTCTCGGACTGGTCATCGACACGGCACAGAAGCGGCTCACCGTCGACGGCACGGAGGTGCCCCTGCCGAAGAAGGAACTGGAGATTCTCCGTCTGCTCATCGCCAACCCCGGACGCATCTTCTCGCGCGAGGAAATCCTGTCGCGCGTATGGAGCGACGAGGTCGTCGTGCTCGACCGCACCGTCGACGTAAACATCACACGCCTGCGCCGGAAGCTCGGCGACTATGGCCGTCACATCATCACAAGACCCGGATATGGCTACGGATTCAAGGCCTAAGGCGCTGGCCTATCATCACAAGCTGTTCCTCCTCCTGATGATTTTCTCCGGCGCGCTCGTCACCTGCAGCCTCGTCTTCCAGCACCGCCGCGAGACCCACTTCAAGGAGGAACAGCTCAACGCGCGCCTCCAGCTCTTCAACATGAAGCTCACCGACGCCCTCGAAGACAGCATCGCGCCCGACGAGTTTCTCCGGCGGACGGCGCTGCCCCTGCCCGACCTGCGCATCTCCATCATCGACCCACGGGGCCGCGTGGCCTTCGACAACACGCTCGACACGCTCCCCACGGCCAACCATCTGAGCCGCAAGGAGATTGCCGGAGCCATGCGCTACGGGACGGCCTACACCGTGCGCCGCCACTCCCAATACAAGGACGAGAACTATTTCTATTCGGCCATGGCCGACAGCAGCGGGACAATCGTCCGCTCGGCCGTCCCCTACAGCTCGCTGTCGCTGGCCGACCTGCTCGCGGCCGACCGCGACTTCATCTGGTTCATGACCGCGGCCGCCCTCCTGCTCGGTGTGCTCGCCTATTTCGCCACGCGGCGGCTCGGCCACAACATCTCGCGGCTCAACAGCTTCGCCGAGCGGGCCGAGCGCGGCGAGCGCATCTACGCCGACGACGCCTTCCCGGACGACGAGCTGGGCGAAATCTCCAACCATATCGTGCGCCTCTACGCCCGCCTCCAGAACGCCGTGGCCGAGCGCGACCGCCAGCACCGGCTGGCCCTGCACGAGGAGCAGGAGAAGATAAGAATCAAGAAGCAGCTGACCAACAATATCAATCACGAGCTGAAGACACCCGTGGCGGCCATGCAGGCGTGTCTCGAAACGCTCATGACCCACCCCGACCTGACGGAGGAGCGCCGCGCGGGCTTCATCCGTATGTGCCACGCCAACTGCGAGCGGCTGGGCTCGCTGCTCAACGACGTGGCCACCATCACGCGCATGGACGACGGCAGCCGGCTCATAGCCCGTGCCCCGATGGACCTCACCGCCATCGTCCGCGCGGCCATCGACGACACGCCGGAGAGCGGCATGACGCTCCTGTCGGACCTCCCCGACGGCCTGACCGTCTGCGGCAATGCCGACCTGATGACCTCGGTGTTCCGCAATCTGATAGACAATGCCGTGGCCTATTCCGGCGGCACCCGTCTCGAAATCAGCCTCGTCGGCGACTCGCCCGACACACTCACCCTGCGCGTGGCCGACAACGGCACCGGCGTCGAGCCCCAACACCTGCCCCATCTCTTCGAGCGCTTCTACCGCGTGGACAAGGGACGCTCGCGCAAACTCGGCGGAACGGGCCTCGGCCTGTCCATCGTCAGAAACGCCGTGGTCTTCCACGGTGGTACCATCAGCGTGGCCAACCGCGACGGCGGAGGCCTTGAGTTCATCATGACGGTAAGGAAGGGGTGATTGTTAAGGAGATAAAGGGAGGTAAAAGGAGATAAAGGAAGGTAAAAAGGAGATAGAGGACATCTCTGTTTATATTACCATAGTAAGCTTATCTGGAAGCCTTTATGTGGGCATATCGCAGTCCCCTCCTTTCGAAGGAGGGGCTAGGGGTGGTTAGACAATAATGTATTTGAAATACAGCAAATTGAATAGCATTGAATGACTAACCACCCCTAACCCCTCCTTCGAAAGGAGGGGACTGCGATATGCCCGCATAAAGGCTTCCAGATGGGCTTACTATGGTATGTCCTTTATCTCCTTCTATCTCCTTAACAATCTCCTTTTACCTCCTTACAATCTCCTTTTACCTCCTTACAATCTCCCTTTATCTCCTTTTTTATTAATAATTATGTGGCCGTTTGCGGATTAATCGCTAATTTTGCACCTTATATAATTGTAACCGTTTCTCAATGATTAAGATAAAGGTCATCAACAAGGGCAGCCAGCCGCTGCCCGCATACGCCACTACGCAGAGCGCCGGAATGGATCTCAGAGCAAACCTCGACTCCCCCGTCACGCTGCATCCGATGCAGAGGATGCTCATCGGAACGGGGCTCCACATCGCCTTGCCCGAGGGTTTTGAGGCACAGATAAGACCACGCAGCGGACTCGCCTTGAAACACGGAATCACCGTGCTCAACTCACCGGGAACGGTCGATGCCGACTACCGCGGCGAGATAAAAGTCCTGCTGGTCAATCTCTCCGACGCCGACTTTGTCATCAACGGCGGCGAGCGCATCGCTCAGATGGTCATCGCACGCCATGAACAGGCTGTCTTTGAGGCAGTCGACGAGCTCGACGAGACAGAACGGGGAGAGGGAGGCTACGGTCACACGGGCGTGAAATGACCCGCGGATGACGGCCGACAGATTTCACTAACGCAAAAAGGAAAAATCCGGGATATGATAAGATTGACATGTCTTGCAGCATTGCTGCTGCTCTTCACCGCCATGCCGGCGACCGCAAAGGGGCGCAAGGCCGTAAAAGCGGCACGCAAAGCCCAAAAGACAGCGGTTGCGGCCGACACGGTCAGCGCCGAAAGACGGCGGCTCGCCGACGGCGTCTTCATGGAAGCCATGGTCCAGCGCCACAAAGGCAACAGGACGGCGACGTTCGACATGTTGCGCCGGTGCACGGAACTGAACCCGCAGGCGGCGGAAGCCTACTTCTTCCTCGCACAGTATTATAACGGGCTGAAGGACAAGGACAAGGCGCTGGAGAACATCAAGCGGGCGGCGGACCTGCGGCCTGACAACCACACCTATCTCGAAACGCTGGCACAGGCATACGTAGGCAGCGGACGCTACGACGAGGCCATAGACGTCATGGAGGGCATTGTGGCACGGGAGAAGAGCCGCGACGACGTGCTTTCGATGCTCGTCCAGCTATACATGCAGAAGGATGACTACGCCAAGGCCATCGCCTACAGCCCCTACATCAGCGAGCTGAACGGCGACAACCGGGAGCGCTACCGGGAGACGCTGGTACAGCTCTGCCGCGAGATCGAACCGATTTACTCATCCCTAAAAAACAACAATTGATATGAATAAGATACGACAAATACTAGCCTTCGTCCGCAGCCTGCTGGATTTCTTGCTAAACCTAGGATCTCACACGCCCCAAAAACAACCGCCCCATGACACGACCGACACTCCCACGGAGCCCACGCCCCCCTTTCCCCCACTTCCGCCTGCTCGCCTTGGCCAGCCTCTTCCTGCTGGCGGCACTCTCCCTCCTGCTAGACATGCGGGAGGCGGCGCTGGCGGCTATCGGGGCGATACTCTCGCTCTCGTCCACCCCTCGCCCGGCCCCTTGAACCTGCTGGGCTGGGGGCTGATACTCTCGGCGGCGCTGAGCTCGCTGGGAAAGATATGGCCCCCTTAGGTGAGAAAAAAACGGCAGAATCAAACTCTTATTGAAAATTATAAGTACTTTTGTAAAAAAAAGCGAATGCACTTGTTGATCTACATAGATATCGCCCTATTCATTTTCATCGCCTTTTTCATAGGCTATGACCTATTTTTTACGTTGGCGTCCTTTTTTCGGAGGAGGCACCGGAAGCACCGGAGCATACGGCTCCAGAAGTTCGCCGTCATCTTCGCCGCCTATAAGGAAGACCAAGTCATACAGGAATCCGTGGAGCGCATCCTCCTGCAAGACTATCCGGCGGACAAATACCGGGTGATCGTGGTATCGGACCATATGCGGGAGGAAACGAACCAAGCGCTCGCCAAGCTCCCGATCGAGCTCCTCACGCCGGATTTCAAGCATAGCATGAAACATAAATCCATCACCTACGCCTTGGAATACCTGAAAGAGGGAATCGATAAAGTCGTCATCCTCGATGCCGACAACCTCACGGATACGGATTTCCTGACCCGGGTCAACGATATCACGCAAGACAACATCGCCCTGCAAGCGCACCGTACCCTCAAGAACGACAATACGCCGATAGCGGTATGGGACGGTATCTCCGAGGAGATCAACAACACCATCTTCCGCAAGGGGCGGGTCAATGTCGGGATCTCCTCCTCCTTGATAGGCTCCGGCATGGTATTCGACTTCGGATGGCTGAAATCCCACATGCCCCAATGCGGCACTTTCGCCGAGGACAAGGAGCTGGAGATCTATCTCGCCACGGAAAATATCTTTGTCGATTACGCCGAGGACATCCTCGTGTACGACGAGAAGACCTCACGCCAAGAGGTCATGGCACGGCAAAGATCCCGCTGGTTCCACGCCCAACTGCTGGCATTCTCTTTGATCATACGGCATCTCGACCTCCGTACCCTCAACTGGAATTATATGGACAAGGCGGTCCAATGGTTCCCGCTCCCGAGAATATTAAAACTGATCATCCCGTCTCTCCTCGCCTTGGCATGGAGCCTCACAACTTTCCCGCTTGCCCTGAAATGGTATGGACTGATATTAATCAGCATCTTGACATATACGCTGGCCATTCCCCGCAAGATGCATACACGGAAACTTTACAGGAATCTGTCGAAGCTTCCCTTCCTTTTTTTCATCTTGACAAAAGGATATATAGCCTCATTCATCCGGATAAAAAACAAGGATACGAGCTTTCAGAGCACTCCACATGACATAACGATAAAAAAAGAAGAAAGCCATGATTAAAAAAGTCTCCATTATCACTATCAATTATAACGGGTTGAAAGATACCGTCGAGATGATAGAATCCTTGGCTATCCATGAGACTTATCCTCATGAGATCATTGTCGTAGACAACGCTTCTACCGACCCTCTGGAACATAAGCTTCTCCAATCCAAGTTCCCAGACATACAGGTTATACGGAGTGAGAAAAACCTTGGATTCGCCGGTGGTAATAACTTGGGAATATCATATGCCACAGGCTATTATTTATTACTTCTTAACAATGATACAATCATTACCCAACCATTCCTAAAAGCATTAGTAAATAGACTGGACAGCAATCCTCGAATAGGATGCGTCTCTCCTAAAATAGCTTGTTGGCCCGAAAAAGAACGTTTACAATACGCAGGTTCCACACCAATGAGCCACATAACGCTCCGGAACACCTCCATTGGCTATGATCAGTTAGACCAAGGACAGTTCGAAGAAGCGCATGAAACCTCATTCGCCCATGGAGCTGCCATGGCAGTCAAGGCGATTGACATACAAAAATTCGGGAAAATGCCAGAATTCTACTTCCTTTATTATGAAGAGTTAGATTGGTGTACTCAAATTCAAAAGACTGGATCCTCTATTTGGTTTGAGCCCAAAGCTATAATCTATCATAAGGAAAGCGCTAGTGTGGGTATTGAGAGTCCTTTGCGTATATATTATCACACCCGAAATCGTCTCATATTTGCCCAGCGCATTTTATCAAAAAAAAGAATTCGTATATGTTCATATATATATCAAACGACATTTGCTCTTTGCAAAAAGATTCTAATATTTACGATTCAAGCAAAATTCCATCTTATTCCATTTTTGTTTAAAGGAATAAAAGATGGTATTTATTTCATAAACAATAACTCAAAATAACAAAGTTATGTATAAAGTTTCTTTAGCAATACCTATTTATAACGTGTCTCTATTCGTAGAAAGAGCGTTACTATCCGTATTAAACCAAACATATGATAATATAGAATATTTAATAGTAGACGATAAAGGGCAAGATGATTCCATGGACATTGTCCATAGAATTATTAAAGATCATCCAAGAGGAAAGGATGTCCGTATCATCGAGCATCCGTATAATATTGGCCTTGGGGCTACAAGAAATACTGCCATCGATAATGCGCAAGGCGAGTATCTGTTTTTTATGGATAGTGACGATGAGATCATCCCTACATGCATAGAAATTCTCGTACATAAAATGCAAGAACATCCTGTTGATTTCATCGCAGCATCACACATGAAGAAAGATCTCTCAGGAAAGACCTACCCTACTTATTACGTATAGCCCGATTTTAATCCAAGGAGATGATTTACCAGTCGCACAATATCGATATGCACAAAACAATGATATATATGTAATGAGCTGGAACAAACTTTATAATTTAAACTTTTTAAAATCCCATAATATACAGTGTATACCTCATCAACTGGTAGAGGATTGCTGGTTCACATATCAAGTTATTATATCCGCAAAGTCTTGCCAATTAATATCCGATCAAACCTTGTATTATACTATAAATCCAGAATCCACAACCTCAAAGATCAAGACACAAGGGTATTCGATGAAATTAAGTATCAGCTACGCAGAAATAGAAAAAACAAAAAGAGCCTATATAGCCCACTTAAGAGCACACTCAATTTATCCCTGTTTGCTCTTCGATACCATGTTCATGGGCCTATATCATGCCTACAGAATATTATGCGTAGATAACAAAATGGAAAAACAAGAAAGGAAAAAACTCGCATGCTCTTTATTAACTCGAAATTTCCAACTACCTAACCGAATTATCTGTAGTACCTCTTACCTTCGTTTTCTTGCTATATACATTTTTTACAGTTTACCTATAACTATAAAAATCAATTTGGTGAATTTAGCCATCAAATTTAAAATCAAGGATATACTTCAAAAATGGTTTCACTTCAATTAAATAGATTTTATGGAAAAGAGCTGTCAAGTCATTGAGATCCTCTTCTGGATCGGGATCGGGATCGTTTTCTATACCTATCTGGGGTATGGGATCGTATTATACCTTATGGTAAAGATCAAGGAGCTGTTCGTTAAACCCCGGCTCCCCCGCCTTCCCGAGACACTACCGGAGGCCACGTTGCTGATAGCCGCCTACAACGAGGAGGCGATCGTGGCGAGCAAGATGGTGAATTGCAGACAACTGGATTATCCGGCGGATAAGCTGAGACTGGTCTGGATCACCGATGGAAGCAATGACAACACGAATGAGAGACTGAAAGAGTACCCGGAGGTCACCGTACTGTACCAACCGCGGCGACAAGGAAAGACCGCCGCCTTGAACCGAGCCCTCCCCTACGTCAATACCCCCTACGTCATCTTCACCGACGCCAACACGATGCTGAACAAGGGCGCCATCAAGGAGATCATACGCCAGTTCAGCGACCCACGGGTAGGCTGCGTGGCCGGAGAGAAACGGGTAGAGATACAAGCCGAGCAAGGAGCCACCGCCGGAGAAGGCATATACTGGAAATACGAGTCCGCCCTCAAGCGACTGGACTACCGCCTATACTCCGCCGTCGGAGCGGCAGGGG
>USFX01000025.1 GCA_900553965.1 uncultured Prevotella sp. | reverse complement strand
TCGAAACGGTGACGGCACTGACGATGTGTGCCGCGAGGAAGCTCTACTCATTCCGCGACTACCTCAACGCTCTGATGAGTCTGCGATATCGCGGAGGACGGTTGGACGGGTATGTCAGCAGGCTTCACTATTTCAGTGACTGGATTGAGGACAAAGGATGGATGGGGATAACAACGGAAATACAGTCGCCGACACCGCCGTTCACGGGTGTACAGAAGCTGGACATATATTATATGAGCACTCACGCAAAGAGTTATAAGGCCTTGGACGAACATCCCGAATTTATTGAAGAGATAAGGGAACAGGAAAAGGAACTGACGGGAAAGACATACAGCTTCATACCGAAGCGTGACGTACGGAACACGAAACTGATGAGGGAAACGGTCAAGGATGGTGACATCATCGCTATCACATGCAACAAGAAGGGACTGGACATAGCCCATCTCGGGTTTGCTGTGTGGCGGGATGACGGGCTTCATCTGCTCAATGCGTCAATGCTGCACAAGAAGGTTGTGGAAGAACCGATGACATTATATAAATATCTGCAGCAACATCCGAGCCACACGGGCATCAGGATTGTTCGTCTGAACAGGATGCCGTAATCTATCTATACGCCAAAGGCCCTGCCTGTACGAATCGTTCAGACACGGATTAAGGGCCAACGGTTATGATCTTGGAGAGCAATCATAAAGCGAATACATTATAACAAAACTATAAATGATATGGAATTACCCGATTTTATGAGTTATGCCGGAAAGTTCTCGGCAAACGATTTCACTGAAAAAATATCACGAGTAGCCAAAAGAGCTGGTGCAAAACTGGTTTATGCGGCACTCATTCTCTACTATACACTGCAGAGTGACAAAGTATCTAAGACTGACAAGGCGATCATAATCGGTGCCTTGGGATATATGATAAGTCCGTTGGACGGAATACCCGACGCGATTCCAATCGTCGGACTGACGGACGATTTGGCCGTATTGATATATGTTCTGAAAAAGGTTTGGACGAACGTTGAGCCGGAAATAAAGGATAAGGCGAAGGAAAAGCTGTCCAAATGGTTTGATGAGGACGAAATCGCGGAAATTGATGATTTGTTCAAAGCATGAGGAACGAGGGTTGTCCGACGAAAAGATAAAGGCACGGTTGCTGACGGAGATTTGATATATCTGATAAAAGAAATCGTATGCAGATAATACTCGCGAATGCAAAAATCATGGTCGACGGAACGGACTATGAGCCAAAGAATGTCCCGATATTCCGCGATATAGCCGAACGTGTTGCTGCGGAAATGGCAGCAATGGACATCGACGGGATGGCAAGGATGTTGGGATGCAGCCGGAAAATCGCTGCGGAAAACATACTGAGATATCAGAACTTCCCGGCGGCCCGACGCATGGCGGCCATAATGGCATATAACGGACAGGCATATAAACATCTGAAAGCAAAGACACTGAGTCAAGAGGCATTGGAGTTCGCACAGAATCATCTATGGATAACGTGTTTCCTCTACGGCTTGTTGCGTCCGATGGATGCCATCGCACCCTATCGCATGGAAAACTCCGTGAGTCTGGAAGCGACAAACGATTGTCCTATGAACAGATTCTGGAGGGACCGGCTGACAGACGTGCTCATTGACAGCGTGAAAGCTGACGACGGCATACTTGTCCATCTGTCCACAGGAGAATATGAGCAGTTGTTTGACTGGAGACGCGTATGCAATGAGGTGCGTGTGGTTCAACCGCTATTTTATGTCCGCAAAGGCGGCGAAATGAAAGTACAGGCGGTTTGGGCTAAAGCATGCCGTGGCGCCATGACCCGGTTTATCCTCGAAAACAAGATTGATACGGCGGAAGGCCTGCAACTTTTTTCATACGAAGGATTTGAGTTTAAACCGAGGCTCGGTGACGAAAATTTCCCGCATTTCGTCAGGGAGGACTAAGGAATAAAGACAGTAAAAGCAAAGAAATAAAGACAGAAGAAGCTAAAGAAGAAAAACAAAAGCGCCTCCCGGAATTGCAACGGCCAATGGCAATACGTTCCCCGGGAGGCGCTTTTATATTTAAGGAATGACGTCCTTGTTACTTCTTCCAGCCCGTGATAGTTCCGATGGCGGGGGCTATCTCTATATTATCAATACGTCCCTGGAACACTTCCGTACCCTTGCCGATGGCATAAATAGGCACGTAGCCGTTACTGTGACCACCACTCGCCCAGCTTATCATGGCTACTTCTGACAATATGCGGCAGGCTGTTTCTCCGAGATTATCAATGAGTTTATTGACCTTATCGCCGTTATTGATGGCTTCTTCGATTGCAGTCCAACGCTTCTTAAGTCTTGATGTCTGGTCGTCGGTAAGGGTGATACCGTCCCAGAAACCGAATTGTGCTTTCAGTTCCTTTTCAACGAGAGTCCAAGTGAAACGTTTCGGGGATTTTGAATAAAGGTCATTGAGATGCCATTGAAACTCCGGCTTTGACATTTTCTGGAAACGCAGCAGGTCTGTATGCAGCTCGTATGGTCCTTTTCCCATGACAAGACCTCCTGTCTCATGGTCGGCTGAAACGATTATGATGGTCTCGTCAGGATGCTGCGAATAGAATTCGTATGCCACTTTGATTGCCTTGTCCATGTCAAGAACTTCATTAATGGCCGTTCCTATATCATTCTTATGACAGGCGTAATCTATCATTCCGCCCTCGATCATGAAGAAAAAGCCGTCTTTGTTTGCCCGCGTGAGGAAATTGATACCGGCACGGGTGATTTCTTCAAGTGTAAGGTCACCCTTGCGGCGGTCCAATGCGTATGGAATATGGTCGCGGTAGAGCTTCTTGTTGGCCTCGTCGCTCTGAAGCAGTATCATCTTAGATACCGATGAAGCCTTCTTCGTATAGTCTTTATACCCTTTAGCGATAGTATAACCGGCCTTTTCTGCCTGCTCATACAGTGTTCCTTCTTCCGGCTTCTTGTCCGGCTCGTGAAAATCGGAGCCGCCGAAATAGTCATATCCGGAGGCGATGAGCTGACGACCGATAGTATAGTACATCTTGCGACTTGGCACATGAGCGTAGAACGACGCTGGAGTGGCATGGTCGATAGCGACACTCGTTGCGACACCGACGGCGGCACCGGCCTCCTTTGCCCATGCCGCGACACTGCTTACATCTGTCTGAAGGTCGGTTGTGACACCCAAAGCTCCATTCTTCGTCTTGTGTCCTGTTGCTAAAGCAGTACCGCCTGCAGCAGAGTCCGTAACGCCGTTGGTACCTGAATAGGTGTTGACAAGTCCCACCACTGGGAAGCCGGACATGAGGATTGGCTCGAAACCGATGCGGCCTTTAAGGGCTGCAAGATAAGTTTCGGTAACATTCACCTGGTTGACGCCCATACCGTCACCGATAAAATAGAAAACATATTTGATGCGGCTCTGGGCCATCGCTGTGACTGTAAGCATCACAGCAAACAATAATGAGAGATATTTCTTTCGCATGTTATGATTTGTAGATAAAAGGATTGCGGTATAAAATGCGACTATCTATAACAAAAAAGACATATCATTATATCTGCCGCAATATCATGGTTATATCAGCATGATACAGACGGACAAATATAATGATATGCCCCTAAATGTAGTGAATGTGCATTATTACACAGCCTGTTGTTACTTAGTTGTTTATAGAACCACCGACAATATCGAGAAGTTCGCTTGTGATAGCCTGCTGACGGCTCTTGTTGTACTGCAGATTGAGCTGTCTGAGCAGTTCATCAGCATTATCCGTCGCAGTCTGCATTGCCACCATACGGGCCGCGTGCTCACTGGCATTACTGTCAAGCAGGGCCGTATAGAGCATGAGATGGGCCAACTTCGGAATGAGCAGACTGAGCACAGTATTCATATCAGGCTCCACGATGAAGTTGTCATTCAGCGGCTTGGCTTCTTCAACATTACGTTCTGATACAGTCTGGCCCTTCTTGCGAAGATATTCCTGAGTCTCACGAGTCACCACTTTAGTGGTCAAATCGCGTTCATGATCACGCTCCAATTCGCTCGTCAAGTCTATCGGAAGAAATGTCTTACGCGTCAGAATCTGCGAACCGGCACTCTTGAAATGATGGTATATCATCTCTACGCGGTCAATCTCACCGTCCCTGAACTTCTTGCCCAAGTCCATTGCCATGTCTATACAGCCTTTGGCATTGGGTTTGTCGGCCAATTCAGTGAAATCACCGGCAGACTTCAATCCGAGCTTCGCCACCTTCTCCGCTACCTTACGGCCAATCGGATAGATAAGAATATTGTCCATGCCAAGAGATTTATACTCATCTACGGCATGTTGCATCATCTTCAGTATGTTGGCATTGAAACCGCCACAAAGACTGCTGTTTGAAGCATACACAACCAATGCGACTCTCTTCACCGGACGGTCTACACTATAAATCGTCGTAGCATCGGCCTCCGAAGCAAGAAACGCTTTAAGTATATGCTCAAGCATGGTCTCATAAGGAAGCATATTCTCTATCATAACCTGGGCGTGATGCAGCTTTGATGACGCAACCATCTTCATGGCACTCGTTATCTTCCGCGTGCTGTTCACACTGGCTATACGGTTTTTTATTTCTTTCAGTGACGGCATAGACTATCAACTTTTATATACTCCGGCTGTATCAGCCATGACAGACTCGATGACTTTCGTCACGTCGTCATCAATCTTTCCAGACGCTAATGTTGCAATGGTCTCTGCGTGAGCCGAACGCATCTTTTCCAAGAAAGCATCCTGACATTCACGTATCTTCTCCACCGGCACGTCGCGCATAAGTCCATGGGTACCGCAATAGATGATGGCAATCTGCTCACCAACGGGCATAGGACTGTACTGCGGCTGAATCAGCAACTGATTGTTCTTACGTCCACGGTCCAATGTCATTGCTGTAACGGCGTCCATATCACTGGAGAACTTGGAGAAACTTTCAAGCTCACGATACTGTGCCTGGTCAATCTTCAGCGTTCCGGCAACCTTCTTCATACTCTTGATCTGTGCCGAACCACCAACACGCGATACCGAGATACCTACGTTGATGGCAGGACGGAAGCCTTGGTTGAAGAGGTCTGTCTCAAGATATATCTGACCGTCGGTGATGGAAATCACGTTGGTCGGGATATATGCCGAAACGTCACCGGCCTGAGTTTCAATGATAGGAAGTGCCGTCAGGGAGCCTCCGCCCTTCACATGACCCTTCATACATTCGGGAAGATCGTTCATCTGCTCTGCAACTTCCTGCTGGTCGTTAATCTTGGCGGCACGCTCAAGAAGACGGCTGTGCAAGTAGAACACATCGCCGGGATAAGCCTCGCGACCTGACGGACGACGCAGGATGAGCGAAACCTCACGGTAGGCAACGGCCTGTTTCGAGAGGTCGTCATATACAACGAGTGCGGAATGGCCGCGGTCACGGAAATACTCTCCGATGGCGGCGCCGGCAAACGGTGCATAATACTGCATGGCGGCTGGATCGGCTGCTGTTGCGGCAACAATAATCGTATAAGGCATTGCGCCATGCTCCTTCAACGTTGAAACAAGCGCTGCCACCGTACTTGCCTTCTGACCGATAGCGACATAAATACAATATACCGGCTTGCCGGCATCATAGAAGCTCTTCTGGTTGATGATTGTATCAACGGCAATAGCCGTCTTACCGGTTTGGCGGTCACCGATGATAAGCTCACGCTGACCACGACCGATAGGAATCATGGAGTCAACAGCCTTGATACCTGTCTGCAGCGGTTCCTTTACCGGTTGACGATAAATCACACCCGGTGCCTTGCGGTCAAGCGGCATTTCAAATGACTCCGTCAAATCAATGTCACCACGTCCGTCGATAGCCTCACCCAACGGGTTGATGACACGGCCGAGCATGTTGTCGTTGACGCGAATGGAGGCGATACGCTTGGTGCGCTTCACCACCATACCCTCCTTGATGCCGGAGGTCGGTCCGAGAAGCACACAACCAACGTTGTCCTCCTCCAGGTTCATCACGATGGCCATGGTACCGTTCTCAAACTCCAAGAGTTCGTTGGCTTCAGCGTTGCGGAGTCCGTAGATACGGGCTACACCGTCGCTGACCTGAAGCACAGTACCAACCTCGTCAAACTTCTCGCTGCCGCTTATTCCCTTCAGCTGTTCGAGAAGAACCTGAGACACTTCGCTTGGTTTTATTTTATCTGACATAAAATTCTATTAATTACGAATTTTGAACTACGGAACGCGGGCGCCGGCCTTAAACCGTCCTGAATCCGGCATATCACGCTTTTCTCTATGAAACGCTTTCAAGTTGCCGGGCGGATTTGTAATTCGCACTGTCCGGCGGCACGGCGAGCGCCATCAGACACTCTCGCCCGTCATTCCTCATTCTTCTTTTTCAATTATCCCAATACTGTGAGAATGGAGTTCAGCTTTGACTTCACGCTTGCATCCATTCTATAAGTATCATACTCAAGGATGAAGCCACCGATTATGTCGGGGTTCACCTCGGTCTCAAACTCCACAGTTCCATTAGTCTTGCTCTCCACCATGCTGCGCATTTTCTGCTCTGTCGCAGGAAGCACGGCCACGGCGGTTGTGAGCTTACCACGGATGATATTCTTCTGTTTTCTGTAAAGAGTGATATACGAATTGGCCATGAACTGTATAATATCCTCACGGCCGTTGTCGAGCACTATGCCGAGAAACGATTTCGTAAGGCTACTCGGAGCTTCGCCTGATGCCACCAAGAGCAACGACAACTTGCTCTCTTTTGAAAGCATGGGGTTGTCCAGCGTCTGCCGCAACTGCTCTACATTGGCGTAACTTGCCGCCAGCGTCTGCATGTCACGGTAGACGGTATCCTCAAGATGAGCATCGGTCGCCCCTTTGAGCAACGCGCGTGCATATCTTACTGATATTACTCCAATCTCCATAACCTATTACTTTTTATCAGAAGAAGAAACGTCATCCAGCATTCGGTCTATCAAATCCATCTGAGCCTTGTCTGTGGAGAGCTTTTCGCGCAGCACTTTCTCTGCAATCTCCACACTGAGCGTAGCTACTTGCCTGCGGATGTCACTGATGGCAGCCTGCTTTTCGTTCTCAATTTCGGCTTTTGCCTCACTGAGCAACCGAGCGCCTTCCTCGCGTGCCTTATCCTGAGCTTTCTCTACAATGGCATCGCGCGTTGCGGTGGCTTCTTTCAATATCTGAGCCTGCTTCTCGCGTGCCTCCTGCAAGATGGATTCACCTTCCTTCTGTATGTTAGCCAGTTTCTCGTTCGCCTCATGGGCCTTGCGCAGACTGTCGTCAATGTACTGCTTGCGCTCGTCCACCATCTTTATGATGGCGGGAAAGCCAAACTTGGCAAGTACAAAGAAGACAACCAAAAACGCGAGGGCCATCCAGAAGAGGAGACCGAGGTCAGGCGTCAGAATTGCCGGTAAATTCAGTTCCATTCGCTATCTTTTTATCAGAGACAAGCTCTTT
The DNA here is from genome assembly GCA_900553965.1 of uncultured Prevotella sp. GTDB lineage: Bacteria > Bacteroidota > Bacteroidia > Bacteroidales > Bacteroidaceae > Prevotella. The sequence goes on along the minus strand of USFX01000025.1, from coordinate 11,214 downwards.
GTTATTTGATAAGGAATGCACAGGCTGCGATGGCAAACAGGGCGCAACCCTCAACGAAAGCTGAAGTAAGAATCATGTTTGTCTGTATCTTACCTGTTGCCTCAGGCTGACGGGCGATGGCATCCATAGCGCTGCCGCCAATCTTACCGATACCCAAACCTGCACCAATTGTTGCAATACCAGCTCCGAGACCGCAACCCAGCTGTGCCAGGCCCTCAGCGGCCAATAATGTTGAAATAATCATAAGTCGTTAATGTTTTTTATTTGTTATTATTCTATTGTTTATTTTAGATTTCAAATGTCATTCATTTAAACCGTCTGCTCATTCCGCGCCATGTTCCTTGTGTGCAAGTCCGATGAACACCGAGCTCAGCATCGTGAAGACGTAAGCCTGAACGAAGGCAACAAGAACCTCAAGGCAGTTCATAAAGAGAAGCATTATTATGCTGAAAGCGTTCAGTCCGAGGCCGTAGCCGATTCCCATGGACCATCCGAGGAAAATCACGCACGTGAAACTCAGGATTACGGCATGTCCCGCCATCATGTTGGCAAAGAGACGGATCATCAGCGCGAAAGGCTTGGTGAACACTCCGAAGAGCTCTATCACCGGCATGATAGGCACGGGATAGGCTTTGAGGAACAGCGGCACCTCCGGCCAGAATATCTCTTTCCAATACTCCTTGTTTCCGAACAGGTTGATGGCCAGCATCGTACATACGGCAAGGAACAGCGTGATATTGATGTTTCCCGTCACGTTAGCACCGCCGGGGAATATCGGGATGAGTCCTATCAGATTACAGGTGAAGATAAAGAAGAACACCGTAAGTAGATAAGGAGCATACTGACGGTAGTGCTTCTCACCGATGGAAGCCTTTATGACATCATCATTGATTGACATCACGAGCATCTCCATCATGCCAACGAAGCCACGGGGGGCCTCGCTGCGGGCATCGCGCTTCTTATACCAGCGGGCACAAGACAGGAATACCGTTATCAGTACAATCACGACAATCCAAATCTGAACCACGTTCTTCGTCATGCTCAGGTCAAGCGGACGCACCGACGTTCCGTCGGCAAGCTTCTCATATATCTTTCCATGATGCTGGGCTTCAAAATAGAAGCCATCCGGAAGTGTGTGGGCCGTACAGAAATGCCAGTCGCCGGTATTCTCGCTGCGCACGATTATGGGTAGCGATATGCCGATATGCTTGCCGTCGTATGTCGCTATATGCCATTCGTAGGCATCGGCCAAGTGCTCAAGCACAATTTCCGGGATATTCAGTTCGCCGGCTTCTCCGCCGTTGCCGGAAGCCAGACCGCGCACAGGCAGCAGGGCTAACAGCACCAGAAACAATATTGACTTTATCTGTTTCATTATTTAATTATACATTTGTTTATCCGTCACGAGCGATTTGAGACCCTTGCGAAGAAAGTTGTATGATGTATCAGTAACAGCACATAGAATGACATGAACACCAAAAAGAACACCAGCATGGCATCGCTTCCGGCAACGAGATAGTAAATCATCATCGTCGCGAGTGCTGCCAGCATACGGAATCCCGATACAGCGGTATAGAAAGATGTCAGTCCTTCAGGATTACGTCTTGCCACCATCTGCCATACGACAATGTCGGCCGTCTCTATCACGATGGAGAATACCGCACTGATGACAACCGGTGTCAGCAAACCCTCAATCCGAAAGACATTCATCACCAACAGTCCGACGAGCGTCAATCCTGCCGTCAGCCACACGCTTTGCCGGAAATAGCGTTTGCTGAGCTTTACAATGTCATTGTTGTCATGCATCAGTCCGCCCATAAGCACATACACTATAATTCCACACACAAGCTGACCTCATTCTTCTGAACCTCGACGAAACCGCCCGATATCTGAATCTGATGTCTGCCTTCGGCCGTAACATAGTCCACAGTTCCTTTTTCAAGGGCGGAAATGATTGGTGCGTGGTTGTCCAATATCTCGAAAGAACCGAGAGTACCCGGCACCCTCACACTTACAATATCTCCGGAGTAGGCTACCTTTTCCGGCGTGACAATCTTTAGTCTTAGACTCATGCTCGTTTTTTTAGTGGTTCATCAATATTATCCCTGAGCCGCTTCAAGAAGTTTCTTAGCCTTGGCCTTGGCATCCTCAATGGTTCCGACGTTGAGGAAAGCCTGTTCGGGAAGGTCGTCAACTTCACCGTCAAGAATGGCATTGAAGCCCTTGATGGTGTCTTCGATGCTCACCATCACACCGGGAAGTCCCGTGAACTGCTCGGCAACGGCAAACGGCTGAGACAGGAAACGCTGGACACGGCGTGCACGGTTCACCGTCATCTTGTCCTCGTCGGAAAGCTCGTCCATACCGAGGATGGCAATGATGTCCTGCAGCTCCTTGTAGCGCTGAAGAATCTCCTTCACTCTCTGGGCGCACTCATAATGTTCCTTACCAACGATGAGCGGGTCAAGAATACGCGACGTACTTCCCAGCGGATCAACGGCGGGATAGATACCGAGCTCGGCAATCTTACGGCTAAGCTCCGTCGTGGCGTCAAGGTGGGTGAACGTTGTCGCGGGCGCCGGGTCAGTCAAGTCATCAGCAGGTACATAGACTGCCTGTACGGAAGTGATTGAACCTTTTTTTGTAGACGTGATTCGCTCCTGCATCGTTCCCATCTCACTGGCCAGTGTCGGCTGATAACCCACTGCCGAAGGCATACGGCCGAGCAGGGCCGATACCTCTGAACCGGCCTGAGTGAATCGGAAGATATTGTCGATGAAGAAAAGAATGTCGGCAGCAGCGCCGTCCTTACCTCCGTTGTCGCGGAACTCCTCAGCCACGGTCAGACCTGAAAGCGCAACCGAAGCACGTGCTCCCGGCGGCTCGTTCATCTGGCCATAGACCAGCGTAGCCTGACTCTTCTTCAGTTCCTCGGGGTCAACGAGAGACAAATCCCATTTTCCTTCGTCCATAGCCTTACGGAACTTGTCGCCATAGCGGATAACGCCAGACTCAATCATCTCACGTATCAGGTCGTTACCCTCACGCGTACGCTCTCCCACTCCGGCGAACACAGAATATCCGTTGTGTCCCTTTGCGATGTTGTTAATAAGCTCCATGATAAGCACGGTCTTACCCACACCGGCACCTCCGAAGAGTCCGATCTTACCACCTTTCATATAAGGCTCCAGCAGGTCGATGACCTTGATACCCGTGGCGAGCATCTCCTTGCGCGTGGAAAGTTCCTCAAACGAAGGGGCCTCGCGGTGAATGGGATAGGCTCCATCCATCTGGAACTCCTTCATACCGTCGATGGGCTGTCCGATAACGTTGAGCATACGGCCCTTAATCTGATCTCCCGAGGGCATCAGGATAGGCGTTCCCATCGGCACTGCCTCCAGACCGCGCTGCAGTCCGTCCGTATTGTCCATTGCCACACAGCGCACGGTGTCCTCACCGATATGCTGCTGCACCTCTACGATAAGCGTGCGCCCGTCATTACGGGTTATTCTCAATGCCTCATGGATCTTTGGCAACACTTTCTCAGCATCCTGTCCTTCCGTATCGAAGTAAACGTCGATAACAGGACCGATTATCTGCGAAATGTGTCCGATAATTTGTGACATAAGCTATTATTCTTTATTTTAAACTTGTTTTTTCGTTAGTAACACCGCAAAGATAGCAAATATTTTCCAAAAGCAATCATCATCAGGAAATTTATTCAATAATAATTCCAATTATAAAGACATTTGGAACAATCGTTTGCGGAGAGACCGATCTGTCAGATACTGAGCTCGTCAAGCACTTTTATCAATTTCATGTCCAATGGCTTGTCCGTACGTATAGCGTCGCTAAACGGGACATAGACGACCTCGTTGTTTCTCACGCCGACCATGACATTGCGCTGTCCCTGAAGGATGGCCTCGATGGCGCCGACACCCGTGCGGCTGGCAAGTATACGGTCACGTGCCGTAGGACGGCCGCCGCGCTGGAGATGGCCGAGGATGGACACGCGCACGTCGTAGTCAGGAAACTCGTTGCGCACACGTTCGGCATAATAGAGTGCACCGCACTTCGGACTTTCCGACACGATGACGATGCAGCTCTTCTTCGATTTGCGTATACCGCGCTCCATGAAACGGGCCAACTGGTCGAACTCCAGAGACTCCTCGGGAATGATGGCGGCTTCGGCGCCGCTGGCGATGGCACTGTTCTGGGCCAAGAAACCGGCGTCACGCCCCATCACCTCAATAAAAAATATACGCTCGTGACTCTGCGCCGTATCACGAATACGGTCGACACACTCCACAATGGTGTTCATTGTCGTGTCGTAGCCGATGGTTGAATCCGTCCCGTAAAGGTCATTATCTATCGTTCCAGGCAGACCGATACAGCAGACGTCATATTCCGATGCGAATATCTTCGCTCCCGTGAGTGAACCGTTTCCGCCTATCACGACAAGCGCGTCAATCTCCTCGCGCTTCATCGTCTCGTATGCCTTGGCCATGCCCTCCGGTGTGGTGAACTCCTTGCTGCGGGCCGTCTTGAGGATTGTACCGCCCTGCATGATGATTCCGCTGACGTTTTCTGTCGTGAACGGGCGCACCTCGCCGTTTATCAGGCCCTCATAGCCACGGTAGATTGCCTTGATATTGAAACCGTTGCATATTCCGGCACGTGTCACGGCACGTATGGCCGCATTCATACCCGGGGCATCGCCTCCCGACGTCAGTATTCCGATAGTCTTAATCTTTGCCATAACCTTTATTACTTGTTCTACTTATTTTCTTGTTTTCTACACAGTCATATAATATATATGTTCATATCTGTCAGCCCACCGCATATATCTCAGCCCACAATATGGCGAGACCGGCCAGCCATCCGGCCAGTACCTTCAGCGTACAGTTACGGAAATACCATCCCACATGCATGCGCTCCATCTTCATCAGTGCCAATCCGCAACTGTTGGCGAAGCACAGGAGACAGCCGCCCACGGCCGTGGTGTATGCCATGATTTTCCAAAACGCGCCGTTCTGCATGAAATTGGACATATAGGCGACATCTGACCACTGGTCCGCATTGGTCATATCCACGACCGGATACATCGAAATGGCTGTCATCGCTATCGTGAACGTATCGACAAGTCCGCTCATGACGCCAGACACGACGCCGAGCACCCATACATTATGCACGGTGTAATCGAACCAACGCGAAATCTCACTGAAGAATCCAGTCTCCTGAACCACTCCCGCGGCGAGCATTATACCCATGACGAACAGCATCATCTGTATGCTTCCGTATTGGAGTACACGCGGTATGCGTCGCTGAATCATCTGGTCTGAGTTCATCAGCTTGCGGTTGAAGACTTCGTTGACAATCCACAGCACCGACAGGACACACAGCGCTCCGAGGAACGGGCTCAGCTTGGTGATATTGTGGAACGTCGGGATGAACCACAGACCGCCTATGCCCACGATAAGCATCACAAGACGCTGCCAGCGGTTCAGGTTTGTGTCGTCTCCGCGATAAGGTGCTGCCGGCCATTCAACGTCAAGTCTGTCCGGCAGCTCGCGCCCGATGAGCAGCGTAGGAATCATCCATGCCACTATGGCCGGAAGGGCCAGATAGGCCGAGAAATTGGTTGCCGTGACGGCACCGTTACCCCACAGAATCACACCGGCCGGATCTCCGATGACCGTAAAACAGCCTCCGGCATTGGCCGCAATGACTATAGCACAACCTATCAGCATCCGCTGGCGGCGGCTCTGAACGATATTGTGCATTATCATGAGCATCATTGTCGTTGTCGTGAGATTGTCAAGATTGGCCGATATGACGAATGTGGCCAGCGTCAGCGTCCAAAGTAGCCGCTTGCTGTTACGCGTGCGGACCCATTCGCTGATGAAATCGAAACATCCGTTGTTGTTCAGAATCTCGATGATGGACATCGTGGCCAGCAGAAAGAGAACGACGCCGGCGGCCTTGCCTACGTATTTAAGGAATATGTTGTCATAGATATAGTACTTGACAGCCGTACCCGACGACGCACCGGCAAGATATTCCGAATACTCATACGGATGGCGGCTCATGACAAAATCAGTACCGTAGCACACGTAGAGCACCCACCCTACCGTACCGATAAACATAGCCACTGCGGACTTGTTTATGTTCGAAAGGTGTCCGGTCGCTATCAGAATATAGCCGAACAGCAATATCAGTACTATTATTAATGTCATAACCGTTTTGAAAATCCCTACAAAGATAATTAATCTTTGCATCAATCACGACAAAATCCAAAGGGAACTCTTTAACTTTTACAAGTTTTTAATCAGAATTAACTCTAAAGAAGAGATGTTCGGGGATGGATGTGCTTCTTTCGGGGAAGGTGGATGGTGGAGGGAGAACAAGCTTGCTGCATACCATCATTTCACATTGTAGCGAATTTACAATCGGGTTGTTCGGAAGATAACCTCACACTGTAGCATATTTACAATCAGCATTTTTTCATCATTGTTCTTTTTTTAGGGGGGAATATGGCTGATTTTATATGATACAGTATCAAAACATAACAGCAGTATCGTTGACACATGCCTTACCGTAGTCATGAAGGCTTGCTTATGGATATCTATTCTCTTCTATATGTCCGGTATCATCCGAGTTGTTCGCGGATTTTATCGATAGTCATCCCTGTTGCCTGTGCAACGGCCTCCAGCTCCATTCCGGAATTCACCATATTCTGTATCATAGAACGTAACAGTGCGCTTTGCTCTGCTATCTGCGATTCCTTCTCTGCTATCTGCGATTCCTTCTCTGCTATCTGCGATTCCTTCTCTGCTATCTGTATATCTTTCTCCGCAATGATTTTGTCACGGTTCATAATAGCGGTGTCACGGTTCTCGATGGCCATGAAATATTCATCCTCCACGTTCATGTCCTGACGCAGCTTTGAATCCGAGGCGGCAGCGAGCAGGCGGCGGAGGATGTACATCATGTCCTCGTCACCAGCATAACGGTCTTCGTCCAATGTGAGTACCTGACGGTTGTGCCGGTCTTTCATCGTCTGGTCGAACACGCTCAGCACACGTTCAAGACGGTTGTTCACCTGACCGCGCAGCAACGGTATCTGCACGATGATGCTGTCGTGTATCAGGCTGTCGACAAACGGGTCGGGCAAGCCCTTGACAACCTCCGCACCGTTGTAGTCGAACGACTTGTGGCTGACATAGAGCACAGGCACCTCAATGTTGCCCACACGATGGCCCAGCAGATATACCGCCACCATCGGTATGGCATGCCCGTCGCGGTTGTCCTCCGCGGGGATGTTCTCAGGGTTGGCATACTGCGCGCCGAGATACTGGCGGAAGCGCAGCGTCTCCGTCTCAAGCCACGTCTTCTGGAGCTCTATCAGTATAAGGTGGCAGCGGCCGTCCGACTCCCTAACCTGCGCCGCGAAGTCGATGCGGAACATCGAAATCTTGTCGCGCGAGCCGTTGGTGTACTCATGACGACGGACATGAACCTCGACAACATCCTTCTTCAGCAGTGCCGAGAGCAGCGTCCGCGCGATGCGCTCGTCCTCGATGAGGTACTTGAACACGGAATCGTATATAGGATTGGCAATATGTATCATCATACCGGTATTCTTTTGGTTTTTGCAAAAGTACATAAAAAAGATGATATTCCTGTATCGTGCGTGAAATATTTACATTCAAAAAGCGAGCCAACGGCGTAATTAACGTTTCTTAGTTTAGCTGAATAGTAATCTTCTAATAATAAGCAAGTAGGTTGCGACATATTAGTTCATACTTTGAACACTCTAACTTTGCGTTTTAAATTGTTGTAAACATTGCTGCGCAAAAATCGATGACAAATAAAAATCCCGTTTTAGAACGGCGGAAGGGGCAGGATGCATGACGAAAAACGCTCCGGTTCTGCAGTAAGGGCTTTACGGGGTCGCAACAGGGCCCTTATCGCATTGCAACGGGGCCGCCGTCGCATGATAACGGCGGCCATATCGCGCCCCCGGGAGGCCCTTACGACCGAACAAGACATGACATTTTGAGCCCAAAAGGCGGCTTTTCGGCGCTTAAAAATTGCACATATCTCCCCAAAACGGCATAATCATTTGGACGTCATATGATTATACTTGCACGCGCAAAATTCGCGAATTTGCGTCCTACGGTGAAATATTTTTCGCGGTGACCAGTTTTGATGCCGTTTAGATGGCATTTTAACATTTTCTGTCAACCATTTTCCGATATGTTCCTTCCGTGCATATTGACCGGATCGTGATGCGCCATTATAAGTTTGTCACGTTGATGTTAATCTCATGCAAACAAAAAAAATCCCAATCACAAACCACGGAGCCACGGAGACTCTCATAATTTATAATTGGGAATTTATAATCAAGTCAGCCGGCTTCCGCCGGCCGAACTTTATCCGACGGTTATCTGACGGGCCACCTTGACCTTCGTCTCCTCCATCTTGGGAAGCTCAACGGTCAGCACACCATTCTCCACACGCGCGGCAATCTTCTCCTTGTCGACATCATCCGGAAGGATGAGTGTCTGCTCAAACTTTGAGTATGAGAACTCGCGGCGCAGGTATCGCACGTTTGTTCCTTCCTCCTTCTTCTCCTGCTTGCTCTCCATCTTTATGATGAGGTTGCCCTCGTCGTTGATGTGTACGCAGAAGTCCTCCTTCGTCATCCCCGGAGCAGCCAGCTCCACGATGTAGCCCTTGTCCGATTCCTTAACGTTGATGGCCGGTGCGGTGGCATTTGCCTTCGGCATAAAGTCTGTTGCGAAAAAGTCGTTGAACACTTCCGGCAGCCAAGCTGAATTTCTTCTTACGTTTGTCATTGTTTTGTCCTCCTGTTATTTTTTTAATTGTTATTGTTTTGTTTCTTTTTCCGGCAACCTCTTTCAAGGTTCCCGCTTATCTTAATGCAACAAGCGTACCAAAGAACTTTGGGCTGTCATTCTGTCGGTTCTACGTGTCATTATGACACAAACAGGAGCATTAATACTGTATATAATAGGCGCGTCTGGCGGGGGAACGCATGAACCGACATAACAAAATTCCGGCAGATTATTCGTCAAAATCCGAAGAAAAGACGTATCTTTGCAACATTACTAATATATATATGGATATGAAAGGAAACGGACCGGAACTGATAAGATTCGATTGGGCTATGAAGCGTCTGCTGCGCGACAAAGTAAACCACGGAATACTGGAGGGACTCATCACGACGCTGCTCAACAAGAAAATACGCATACAGAAGCTGCTCGAAAACGAAAGCAATCAGGACGACGCCGACGACAAATACAATCGTGTGGACATACTCGCCGAAGACGAAAACGGCGGGCTATATCTGATTGAAGTGCAGAACGAAACGGAGTTCGCCTATTTCCAGCGCATGCTCTTCGGTACGTCAAAACTCGTGACCGAATATATCAAGCGCGGACAGGGATACGAAAACATACGCAAGGTCTACAGCATCAATATCGTCTATTTCAATATCGGATGCGGAACGGATATCGTCTATCACGGCAAGACGGAGTTCCGCGGAATACACAACAACGAACTGCTCAACCTGTCAACGTTCCAAAAACAGAAGTTCGAGGTCAGCGAGGTGAGCGAGCTCTATCCGGAATACTATATCCTGAAAGTCAACGACTTCAACCACTGGTCAAAGGTCCCGCTGGAACAGTGGATATACTTCCTCAACACCGGCGAAATACCCGATGACGCCACCGCACCCGGACTGAACGAAGCACGCGAGAAACTGCAGCTCGAACGAATGACAAAAGCCGAGCTGAACGCATACTACCATCATCTGGACAATGTCGTGGTGCTGAGGGATAATATCTATACAGCACGGAATGAAGGACGGATTGACGGGCTCGCGGAAGGACGTGCGGAAGGACGTGCGGAAGGGGAAAAGAAGGCAAAAAGGGAAATTGCCAAGCAGCTGAAAGCAATGGGGCTGACGGCCGATAAAATCGCTGATGCGACAGGATTGACCCTTAAAGAGATTGAAGCAATCGTGATTAACTGAATGATTTAAGAGGAAAAGACGGTTCACGCGGGAAGATGTATCAAAATGCACATGAAGCACATGGCTGGGACATGTGACCATTTTGATATACTATCTTGTTTTTATATTAATTCCGGCACATACAAATCCGGCTGCCACCGTTGTTCAGAGGATTAATCCCGGTTCAAACGCCATCGGGCAACACCGCCATCCCGGACCAGCACAGACACGCAACATATACGGCATTACACATAAAAAACATCGGAGAAAGTTTGCCGGATGAAGAATTATATGTTAATTTTGTGACTACAATAAAAAAAACATAAAAGAAATGCTCAACTTAGATAACTTCTACAAGGCACGTTATGTCCTCAGCAAAACCATACGCAAGACGGAACTGGTGAGGGCCCCGAAGATTAACCCCGAGTGTGATGTCTACCTCAAACCGGAAAATCTTCAAGAGACAGGCTCATTCAAAGTGCGCGGCGCATGCTATAAGATTTCGCAGCTCACCGACGAGGAAAAATCACGCGGCGTCATCGCCTGCTCGGCCGGCAACCACGCACAAGGCGTGGCTCTCGGAGCTACGGCACACGGCATAAAGTCACTCATCTGTCTGCCCGAAGGCGCTCCCATCAGCAAGGTGGAGGCAACAAAAAACTACGGGGCGGAGGTCTGTCTCGTGCCTGGCGTTTATGACGACGCCTACCGCAAGGCCCTCGAACTGAAAGAGGAAAAGGGCTATACGTTCATCCACCCGTTTGACGACGAGAATGTCATCGCCGGACAAGGCACAATCGGACTCGAAGTGCTCGAACAGCTGCCCGACGTCGAAGCCATCGTCGTGCCCGTCGGCGGCGGCGGACTCATCAGCGGCATCGCTTTTGCCGTGAAGTCGCTCAACCCGGCCATCAAAATATATGGCATACAGGCCGCCGGCGCAGCCAGCATGGTCCACAGTCTGGAAGTCAGACACAAGGAGACCCTGCCCTCGGTATCGACCGTGGCCGACGGCATCGCCGTCAAAGAGCCGGGCGACCTAACCTACGAGATATGCAGCAAATATGTCGACGAGATTGTCACCGTCACGGAAGACGAGATCTGCGGCGCCATTCTCCATCTGCTCGAACAGGAGAAGGTGGTCGCCGAAGGAGCCGGAGCGACGAGTGTGGCAG